>CAMFIG010000022.1 GCA_945952445.1 uncultured Chlamydiae bacterium | reverse complement strand
TGCACGTCAAGCCGAATTTTTATCAAGACGCTTCTTCAATCACGAACGGTATATGCCTGATGGATCCTTAACTGTTTTTAACCGATTAGAGAAGTCATAAGTATATTCCACTTCAGTGCTATCTGGATAGATCATTTTGATCAAGTTGCCTTCTGTATCATAGCGATAAGAAACAGAATCTCCATTAGGAAAAGTGATTTTATTGATTTGTCCAAATGTATCAGGTTCGAATAAAGTTACTCCATGATGATCTTTCATACTCCTCCTAACACCGCTTAGATCATAGGAATATGTCACTTTTTTGCCGTCTGGATAATCAATTTCTTCTAGGCGATTCAAAAGATCGTAATGATATTCAGAAGTTAAGCCTCTAGGATCAGTTACTTCTTTTAGATTGCCATATTCATCATACAAATAAGATTTCACCGAGATAGCATGAGAAATAAGGGGAAGAGCAAGAAAAATGGCCCATAACAAAAAGAAAAAACGTTTGCGAAGACTGACTAACATAAACAACTCACTTTGTATATACCGAAAAAGTTGAAGAATCGGCAACCCAAGCTCCAACGGGCCTAAATTTGTCCCTCACCCGGCTCCTAAAATCCTGACCTAAGACAGAATCAGCAGCGAGAGACGAGACGGCGGCAAAAAATCCAAACACAGCCAACTTAAAGTCCTCGAATTCCGGATAATATGTGTTATAAATGACACGCTCTTTCATCCACTTCCATAATCGCTCGATCGGATTGAGATTGGGTCTATTCTGGCAGCCCTTTGGGCTGCTCCTAACTCATCAAGCTCCCTGCTTCGCAGGGACGATATGACATTTCCCATAATAAGCACATCGCTTATTATACTCCCCCATCTATTTTTCTACATTTCTACATCTAGAGGCAGGCGTAACTCACGGTATGCTTCCAGCAGCTTTAGATCAGGTTGATTCAATATCCTCAACAAAGATATGATGAGATAAACTCTTTGAAGGATATCCCGTGAACGTAATCTTATTCGGATTCAAAAGATGTGGAAAGACGCATTATGGGTTAAAGCTAGCGCATCATCTCCATATGCATTTTCTAGATACCGACCATCTGGTAGAACAGAGGTACCTCCAAATCCATAAAGAACCTCTTCCTTATCGAGACATTGTCAAAAAACATGGCTTTGCGTTCTTTAGACAACTAGAAAAAGAAGTGCTTCTTTCTATTGCCCATGTAAAAAATACTGTCATTGCTGTTGGCGGCGGCGTTGTCTTGGATCCGGAAAATGTAGAACGACTTCAGAAAATCGGCATGTTGATTTATTTGAAAACCGATAAAGAAACGTTGAAAAAGCGGATTTTGTCTCATGATCCTCCCGCATATTTCGACCCGGAACACCCTGTAGAATCCTTTGAAACGATGTATGAGACAAGACTCCCTATTTATGAACAGGTGCAAGCCCATTGGATCGACACCGCAAAACATCCCGAAGAAACCGTGCTACAAAAGATCGTATATCTAATTCAGTCTGCTCAGGATGAAAAAAATGGCCAGCAATAGCTTCGGCAATCTTTTTCGGATAACAACCTGGGGAGAATCTCATGGAAAAGCAATCGGCGTTGTCATCGATGGGTGCCCTGCTCTTCTGCCGATTACGGAGGAAGAGATCCAAATAGAGCTCAGACGTAGATCTCCCGGCAACTCTCCCTATACCTCCCCTCGCAAAGAAGAAGACCAAGTTCAGATTCTATCGGGAGTCTTTGAAGGAAAAACAACAGGAGCTCCGATCTCTATTCTCATTTGGAATCAAGATGCAGATTCTTCCCAATATGAGTCTATTCGCCATCTGCTTCGCCCGGGTCATGCTAACTATACTTATTTACAAAAATATGGGATTTTCGATTATCGCGGCGGTGGTCGTTCATCCGCAAGAGAAACAGCAAGCCGAGTTGCTGCCGGCTCTATTGCAAAAAAGCTCCTTCGGTTAGAAGGCGTGGAAATCATCGCCTATATCCGAGCTATCGGAGATATTTCTTCTATGGATCCCAATCTTAGCAATGTGGAACTTCTCAAATCGCAAATCTCTACAAGCCCTGTTTTTTGCCATGATCCCATCGCAGCAGAGCAGATGATGGAAAGGCTTCTTGAAGAAAAAAAACAAGGAGACTCTTTAGGTGGTCTTGTAGAATCTGCTGTATTAAACCTGCCTTCTGGGATTGGCGACCCTGTTTATGAAAAGCTGGAAGCTAACCTTGCCAAGGCGATGCTATCTATCCCAGCATCAAAGGGAATTGAATTTGGCTCTGGATTTGCATCTGCACAGATGCGAGGATCGGAACATAATGACCGTTTCATTTTGGCAGATGACTCGACGGTCTCTACAGAGACGAATCATGCAGGAGGCACTCTAGGAGGAATCAGTACAGGCGCTCCTATTATTTTTCGGGTGCCTTTTAAACCAACGTCGAGCATTCTCAAGCCACAAAAGACCCTGGATATCGAAGGAAAAGAAGCAGATCTCATCTTATCCAAAACAGCAAGACATGACCCTTGCGTGGCAATCCGAGCTGTCCCCATCGTAGAAGCCATGGCTGCTTTAACGATCGCAGATGCTATGTTGATGCGCTTTTCTTGTAGATTACCAACCACTCCACCCACTTGCGAGCCTCTGCAAAAGCAAAGGCAGCAAGGAATGTAATTATCGGATAAGACCAGTCTTGCCAGCCCAAGGCTGACAGATGGAATAGGTCTGTCAAAGAGTAGATAGCCAAGCATTGCAGCCCCAGCCCAAGAATAAGGCCGCCATAAATCCAAGGATTGATCGTAATGCTTCTTTTTATATTTTTAAAGAAAGGCTCTCTTTCTTTTTGCGCTTGGATACCGTGAGCCCACTGCGCTAAGACTAAAGAAGTAAAAACAATCGTCGATACTTTGTTGAATGGATATAAGTCCAAAAGGTACTTATACAAGAAAAAACAGAAGACTCCCGTTGTCGCACTCATATAGAGGATGCGTAAAATTTGGCTTGTATCAAAGAACTGTCTTTCCGCTTTTCTAGGAGGCCTTTGCATCACGTCGCCCTCTGCTTTAGTACAAGCAAATGTTTTGTCTTGCACACCGTCTGTTACGATGTTGATCCACAAAATCTCGATAGCAGACAAAGGCAACGGCAATGAAGCTAAGATAGAAAGTCCTATAAGAGACACCTCTTGTAAAGAAGTCGAGACAAGATAGAAAATCACTTTACGGATCCCGTCTGCAATAACCCTGGCATTCCGGATGGCGTCTACAATCACAGATAAATTATTATCAGTGATGACCATCTTGGAGGCTTGCTTTGCAGCTTCACTGCCGCTGCCCATCGCAATGCCGATGTCGGCAACTTTAAGGGCAGGGACATCATTGATCCCGTCTCCTGTTACTGCTACGACTTTCCCTTGTTGCTGAAGCTGTTTTACAATTTCGTACTTGTGTTCCGGTAAGATCCTCGCAAAAATGGCTGCATGATTTAAAGAAAAGAGCCGCTGCTGCTGCGTCATCTTCTCGATCTGATCTCCTGTAACAATAAGGTCTTTTGGGCTGAATATAGAGACTTCCTTCGCTATAAATTTTGCCGTATCTGGATGGTCTCCCGTGAGCATCAACACACGAATCCCCGCATTTTGTGCTGCAATAACTGCTTTTTGAATGCCAGGTTTGGGAGGATCCAAAAAACCTATCACACCTGCAATCTCTATTTCCCAAGAGTCGGGATTGTCATGCTCCCAAGGGGAGATTCCAAAAGCTAAAACACGCAATCCTTTTTGGAGAAAGTCTTCGTAGGCAGATTGGTATTCCTGCCAATTTTTCGCTCTCTTAGCCAGCGCTTCAAAGGCACCTTTAAGAAGTAGATTTTTCTTCCCATCTATCTCATGAACAGTAGCCATGAGCATCCTTTGCACGTCAAAAGCATGAGACCATAAACGAGGATAGCGGCTACGTATTTGCATATATCCATCCACCCATCCAGCTAAAGCTAAATCCAAAGGATCTCCACAACCTTCTTCTGCGTCGTTACAAAGAGCTGCTATCATTTTTGCGATGTCCAAAGAAGGAGCATAGACTTCTTTGACGATGAGGTTTCCCTCCGTAATCGTACCTGTCTTATCGGAAGCTATGATATCGCAGCTGCCAAGAGTTTCTACGGCAGGGAGGTAGCGTATCAAAGCCTTTTTTTTCCCTAAAGCGATCGCTCCAATCACCATCACTAGAGTGAGAACAATAGGCAATCCCTCAGGCACAGCAGACACCAGGCTGGCAAGGAGGATATAGCTAAGCTCTAAAATAGACCTTCCCTGCCAAACTCCTACGACCCCTAAAAGCAAAAAAAGCAAGACTAACAGAAGAAGATATCCCTTCGTAAAAAAATGCAGAGCTTTGGTAAGAGGTGTTTCTTTAGATTGTTGCTGGGCTTTTTCTGCTATCAGCCCTAAATAGGTGGACTTCCCTGTTGCTATGACAATCCCCTTTCCCATGCCTCTTACGATTGTAGTTCCGGCAAGTAGCTCGTTCGTTCTTTCGAAGATCGAGGTTTTTTGTACTAATAGATCTAGATGGTTTTTTAAAACAGGAAAGGACTCTCCGGTCAGTGATGATTCATCGACCATCAATCCGGATGTTTCTATAAGACGAACATCGCAAGGAACTACTTCTCCTTCACGCAAAAGCAAAAAATCGCCAGGTACTAAGGTGGAAGAGCCAATCGACTCCCACTGATTATTCCGCAATACTTTACAGCGATGCTCTGTCATTTTCTTAAGAGAGGCAATCGATGTCTCCGCTTTCCATTCTTGCCAAAACCCAATAATGGCATTTAGGCAAATGATAGCATTGATGACAAAAAAATCAGCTATCTCCCCTAAAAAAACGGAAATACAAGAAGCCGCTATAAGAACATAGACCAATGAACTGCGAAACTGCCTAAAGAAGATCTTTCTTTTCGAAGAAATCTCTTCTTTTAAAGTATTCAGTCCATATACAACAAGCCTTTGAGATGATTCTTCCTGACTCAATCCTTCAAGAGAAGTTTGTAATTGAGCCAAAACTTCAGCAATGGCCATTGCATGATAATACTGCCTACCCATCCTTGAAGCCTCGCATAAATAGCCTTTAATCCAGGATATACGCGAAGCGCAAGGTTAAATGCAAATTTCTTAAACAGGAGTGACTTGCATAGCCTCCGGGCCTTTTCGTCCTTCTCCTAGAAGAAACTCTACTGCTTGTCCTTCTTGAAGTGGAGCTTTTGCTTGCACTTGTGTAGCATGCACGAAAACATCTTTTCCGCCATCCTCTGGAGTGATGAAGCCAAATCCTTTTTGTACGTTAAAAAATTTGACGGTTCCTCTTTGCTTTGTCACGATTTGATCTCCTTGCTTTAAGGCTTGTTATCTCATCACACTATAAGCTGTTAAGACAAAAGAAAAAAGAGAATTTTACATTTCCCCTATATTTTTTTCTTTTGGGAAGAGCTTGGTAAACCTGGATTTTTTTATAAACCACAAGAAAAAGAGTACAGAAAAAGAAATCAAATGTAAAATCCACTAAAAGAGGTATGTTTTAGAAGAAAGCATACAATAAGAGAATTTGCAACATTTCCATAGCGGCAAGTCATTATGATTAACAAGGAAAAACTTTTAGAACTTGCAGAAAGAATGGCTAAGCTTGGCATTCGAGAAGAGGACCTAAAAGAAAAGTTCATTCTAGGATCGGGATCCGGAGGGCAAAAGATCAATAAAACCTCTTCTTGCGTCTATTTAAAACACCTTCCATCTGGATTAGAAGTGAAATGCCAAAAGGACCGATCAAGAGAAATGAACCGGTTTTATGCAAGAAGAGAACTTTGTGAAAAATTAGAGCAGCTGCAAGAAGGGATCCAAACAAAGAAAGAGCAGGAAATCGCGAAAATCCGCAGGCAAAAAAGAAAACGATCCAAACGAGCTCAAGCTAAAATCTTAGAAGGAAAAAAAAGCCACTCAGAGAAAAAAAATCTCCGCAAGCCTCCTCAGGAAACCACTTAAATATTGACGGTTTCTTCTTTTTCAGAGATAGAAAAAGAAAAAGGAGACCTTAGATGGAAGTCCATGTCTTTTTAATTCAGCTGGTCCTGATTTTATTTACGGCTCGAATCCTTGGTGAAATCGCCTCCTTTTTCCATATACCTGCCGTGATAGGAGAAATTGCGGCAGGGATTCTGATAGGCCCCAGCCTCTTAGGCCTAGTAGAAATCAACACCCCTATCCACCTTCTTGCGCAAATAGGCATTATCCTTTTGTTATTTGAAGTAGGGATTGAAACGGATGTAGCTAGACTCTCTTCTGCTGGCATCCATTCTCTTGTTGTAGCTATAGGAGGCGTAGTTTTTCCCTTTATTTTAGGTTTTTTCTTAAGCTATTCTATTTTTCATTTTTCTCTTTTAGCAAGTCTCTTTATCGGCAGCACATTAACCGCTACAAGCATAGGTATTACATTAAGAGTATTAAGAGATCTAAAAAAACAAAACACTCATGAATCGCAGATTATCATCGGAGCCGCCGTAATCGATGACATTATCGGCATTGTACTCTTGGCTTTATTATATGAGTTCTCTATTAGCGGCTCTGTCAACTTTTGGAATGCAGCAAAAGTCTTGCTATTCATCATTCTTTTTTTCCTAATCGCTCCGATTGCTGCCAAGCTCGTCACTTTGACGATCAAAAAATGGGATGAAAAAAGCAATATCCCTGGGTTACTCCCCACAACTATCGTCTCTTTGATCCTTCTCTTTGCTTGGATTGCGCAATTTTTAGGAGCTCCGGAATTGCTCGGAGGATTTGCAGCGGGTCTTGCGCTATCCAGACAGTTTTTCTTCCCCTTCGCCGCTTTTTTGCACCACTCACACCAATTCAGTCAAAAAGTAGAAGACCAAATGAAGCCAATTATCCATCTATTTACCCCTATCTTTTTTGTTGCGATCGGTCTTTCTTTAAACTTGAAAGTGCTCAATATGAGCTCAGGATGGCTTTGGGGATTTAGCGGCTTATTACTTCTCGTTGCCATCATAGGGAAGCTTGGATCCGGCTTCCTTCTCTGGAAACAGGAAAAAGCAACTCGTTGGATCGTAGGTTCTGCTATGATTCCTCGGGGAGAGGTAGGCCTTATTTTTGCAAGTGTAGGACTTAGTTCTGGAGTTCTCTCCAATGATATCTATGCAGCTTTGATCATTGTGATCGCGCTGACTACCCTGCTCGCTCCCTTTTCTCTTAAATGGCTTTATGGACGGTTTGCAAAAAATAGTTTATGAAGTGAAATATTTTGTGATCCTTCCTAGATAAAAGAGCCTTTCTTCTTTTTTCTTCATAAGCTCTTCCCAAGGATCTTGGAGAGGTTCTTTTTTCTCTTGTTTTAAAGCAGGCCGCACCTGATGTTCTTTTAAAGAACAAAGCTCTTTTTTTTCACTGCACTTGAGTTTTTGAAAAGTCTGCTGGTAGCCTTTATACTGAATACAGGCTCGATCTTGAAGGAAAGATGTCTGCTCATGCTGCTTTCTTAAGCTAATTGCATACAGACGAAATGCTGAAGAGTGTTCCGGCGAGCCTTTTTTTAAACCAGATTCTGCGAGGGCTTGATGAAGCAGCGCTGTTTTTTCAGGATCTGCAATATGAATTTTCAACTTTTGTTTAGGAGGAATACGCACCATAGAGCGATAAGATAAAGAATTTTTATCCCGCCCTTTTTTTTCTAAAGCACGGACCTGCAGCTCTTTAACCAACAACCGATAGATCTTGTCGAAGTTCATATTATGCATAGACCGTCTTAGCCTCTTTATAACAAGAATTTTACCATATCTTTACATTTCAATTCAATTCAATTTTTTGGTGTACAATCGAAAAGGTTTGATAAAATTTCTACAGCTTTAGTAGGATCGCTCAAAAAGGAGAAATTAAAATGGTTACTGTGACTCTTAAAGGCTCCCCCTTCCACCTTGCGGGCAGCTTCCCAAAAATTGGCTCTATAGCCCCTGATTTCACTTTAGTTGATGGAGATTTAAGAGAAAAACACTTGGAAGATTTTTCTGGAAAAAAGAAGGTCCTTTCTATTGTACCGAGTCTTGACACATCAGTTTGTGCAACTTCTGCGCGTAAGTTCAATGAACAAGCCTCCAGCCATACCGATGCTATAGTCCTTGTTATTTCTGCAGATCTTCCTTTTGCCCAAAAAAGATTTTGTCAAACAGAGAACATAAAAAATCTTGTCACCCTATCTATGATGCGGGATAAGAAATTTGCCCAAGACTATGGAGTTCTTATCGAAGAAGGCCCTCTTGCTGGGATTTGCGCTCGCGCTGTGCTTGTTCTTGATGCCAATAACAAAGTTCTATATGGAGAACTTGTTTCCGAAATTACCCAAGAGCCTCATTACGAAAAGGCCTTACAGGTTCTATGATTTCTTCGGTCGTGTATAGATTGGATAGTTAGGCTCCCAAACGGAACTCTCTATCCTTTCTTGCAGTTGTTTTTCTGAAGAGATGGATGATATACCCTCTTCAATCGCAATTTTTCCAACGCAAAAAGCAATTTTTTTAGAGATTGCCCGAAGATCTTCAAGAGCCGGAAACAAAGAGGCTGTTGCATCTTTCAATAAAGGAGAATGATCACTGAGAGCATGCGCTGCAGCAACAAACATCCGATCTGTCACTTTTTTTGCTTGAGATGCAATCACTCCAAGACCTACCCCTGGAAAAATATACGCATTGTTGCATTGAGCGATTTTGTAGAGTTTCCCTTGGTATTCTACCGGAGGAAACGGGCTTCCAGTAGCAATGATTGCTTGCCCTTGTGTGTATTTAAGCACATCTTCTGGAATAGCTTCGCTCTTGGTATTAGGATTGGATAGAGGCAAAATGACGGGTCTAGGACAATAGCTCGCCATGCATTCTAAGATCTCTTGCGTAAACGCTCCTTGCTGTGTAGAAACTCCAATTAGGATCGATGGCTTTGCATTGCGAATTACGTCTAAAAGAGAAATATGAGAAGGCTCTAAGACATCCCAAGCCTGTATTTTTTCTTTTTGTTGAGCAAATAACGCCTGTTCCGGATCGCATTGCATTCCTGTATGGACGAGGCCATTGCGGTCTATAATATAAAATTGCGATCGCGCCAACTCTTCCGAAAGCCCTTCCTCTTTCATTGCATCGATCAATGTTTTGCAAATACCAAGCCCTGCAGACCCTCCGCCTAGCACTGCAATTTTTTGTTCTCGGATCTTGCGATGATCCAGCTTGGTTGCCGCTAAAATAGCAGAAAGAACCACCGCAGCCGTTCCTTGGATATCATCATTGAAAGAGAGAATCTTATCTCGATAGCGATCTAAAAGAGGTTTAGCATGCGGTTTCGCAAAGTCTTCCCACTGGAGCAGGACATGAGGGAAGGCTTTTTGAACAGCTAAAACAAATTGATCGACAAAACGATCGTATTCCTCTCCTGTAATCCGCTCATGCCTCCAACCCATATATTTAGGGTCGTGCAAATGCTCCGGATGATTGGTCCCTACATCGAGAAAGATCGGCAGTGTTTTGGATGGATGGATCCCTCCAAAAAGCGTGTATAAGGCAAGCTTGCCTACGGAGATAGCCATTCCACCAATACCTACATCCCCAAGCCCTAAAATCCTTTCTCCATCGGTCACAACGATAACGTCGATATCTTTGGATCTATATTGATCGATCATCTCCTGTATTTTATCTCTTTCTGGATAAGAGATATATAACCCCCGATGTTCTCGGTATAAATAGCTATATTGAAGAGATACATCTCCGACAGTTGGCGTATAGATACAGGGAAGCATTTCAGCGACATGGTCTAGCATGAGTCGATAAAAGAGCACTTCATTGCGATTTTGCAAAGAACTTAAAAAAATAAACTTAGAAAGTTGATTGGGTTGGCTCAAAAAATTTTGGTATCTGCGATAAGCTTGTTCTTCTATCGTAGAAACGTGATAAGGCAAAAGGCCTATAAGCCCCAATTCCTCTCTTTCTTCTCGAGTAAAAGCACTTCCTTTATTATAAAGAGGGGTATTTAAAATCTGCTCTGCTGTTAAATCGAGGGGGATACTTTCCATAGGTTCCTCATCTCTTTTTTTGATTGATCTACGTTTCACTCAACAGGTATGCCTTCCGATGCCTTGTAGCTTTCTCGCAACGAAAACACCACAATACACCAAATGCAAAAAATTAGTAGGTTTATCGAAGAAAATATCGCTGTGTTCCCTAGCGCGAGCCATTGAATCCAAAGAATCCCTAAAGAGGCTATAGCTTTTGCTGTCCGATACATGAATACATCAATGACGGCTTTTGCATGGAATTTTTCCTCTTGTCGCATCGGAACGTAGAGCATTTCTTTGATAACGCCGAAAATCGAGAAGTCCAAACATTTGATCACGACAAAACAACAGGTAATTAGTCCAAAAACAGGAAAAATCATAAAAGCCAAAGCATTCAGAGCGAGCATGAAAGGGACAAAAAAATGGGCTCTTTGCAAGCCTAGATAGTGGATTAAAAGAAAAACCCCGACAAACTGGAATGTCATAGTTAAGATATTGCCAATACAAGAGATCTTCCCTATAAATGCAGTTCTTAAATCTTTTTCTGGATATTCAGCCTCTAAGAACGCATGAAATTGAAAGTCTGTCAGCGTTGCAGCAATCTGCATAAAGCAGACCATCCCAAGAATCGCCATGAGCAAACGAGAAGAGCCGATCAGTCGAAATCCCTCACTGATCGAGTGCCACCCTCCTTTTGAGGCCATCTCCTGCCAAGAGACCTTTTGGCTATACTTCAAAAGGCCAAAATAGACCCAAGTAAGAAGTAGATAAATTGGCAAACTTGATAGAAGCAGTACTTCAGAACCCATTTCCACCGCACCAAAACTAGGGAGTAGGCTGCCACAAAAACCTCCAAGAGCTCCAATTCCGAATAATATACCATAGAGATATTTAGCTTGGCGCAATACTGTAGAAGCATGGATGACAGACCAAAGCTGCTGAAACATCAGCATGACATAAAGTTCTTTCCAGACATACAAAACAAAAGGCAAAAAGCTAAACTTATCTATAATAGGCACACATACAGCATTGCCTAAAGAGATCATCGCAGCGGAAACAAGAAATACCGGAAAGCACCCAAATTTTGGCAAACAATAATTATATAAAGAGACCGCGATCAGATTCAAAGGGATGCTAACAAGCCAAGCATAAGGAAAAGCAGACGCTCCATATGCATGAATAAATAAAGAATTACTCACAGACCGTATAATAGCATAGTCCGCAGAAATCAAAAATCCTGCTGCCATGGCAAATAGAAAAAAAAGCTTTTCTCTAGCAGAGAACTTACTTACAGATAAAAATGCTTGGCGGCACTTGTCTAATAGCATCCTATTCCTTGATCGAACTTAAAGGCTGATATCCGGAGCTTTCAATCGCCTTCTGGATCGAATCTGCATATTTTGGAGAGACATAAATCCAACTAGAGACCGCGGAAGGGATTTGAATCTCCATACACATCTTCGCATCCATAATCGTGCGGTTTTTTAAAAGGACAGGAAAAGAAGCTTCAGAATCGACCAATCGATGTTCTATAAAGGACCAGTCCAATACACCATCTTCAAGTTGGTATCTCGTCTTCCATTCTTCTATTTCTTCCAGCTTCAGATAAGAAGGCATCTGCATTGCTAAGCAGCGATGTTCCCTTACATGCAAAGAAAGAGCATCTTCATGGCCCGCATGCGAAGGGTCTAATAAAGCAGCCCTTAACTCCGTCAAGACTTCGTGGTCCGTGTAAGACAGATAGCGGTTTAAGCTGGATAAAGCGTGAGTTTTCGCATACAGCTTTTCCATAAAACGCGCCATGTGAAAAGAGTACGCCTTCACAGAAGGGTATTGATACACTCTTTTATGCATAAAATGCCTTGCTAAAAGAAGGGCTTCGCAAGATTCTATCCCATTTTCTTCAATACCTAGAGTAAGGCTTTCCTCTCCTTCCATTTCGCAAGGGAGGATGCAAAGCATCTCAATGAGTTGGTGATAGTCAAAAAGCCCATAAGAAACCCCAGTACAACGAGCATCTCTTAAAAGGTAATCGATCCGATCAGCACCAAAAAAATCGCCGGTGATGATCTGGCTCATCACAAATTCGAGAGGCGCAAACGCCACCTGCTCCCATTTCCCTCCCCATTGGCGGAGCTTCTGCTTACCGATTGATGTTTTGATAATATCTTCCATCACAGAACGGGAAGGATGCTCTTTTTGCAGAGAATCCCAAATAGGGCGTAAAAAAGAGCTTTCAATCAATGCTAAAGTCCATTTTTCATGGCCTTCTTCTCCTAAAAGCCTCTTTTCACCGACGTGGGAAAAGGGCAAATGCCCTAAGTCATGACAAAGAGCTGCGAATCGAACGATTTGCCTCCAATACTGGATTTCTGCATCATCTGTAAAAAAATCCCCTTTTTCCACAAGACGATCGAAAATTTCAGTTGCCACTTCCATGACACCGAGAGAATGCTCGAAACGAGTATGACTCGCTCCTGGATATACAAGGTAAGCAACCCCTAGTTGATGGATAGAATGGAGGCGTTGAAAAGCCAAAGAGTCAATGAGATCCTTCTCTGCAGAAGAAAGTCTAATAAACCCATGAAGAGGGTCATAAATCTTTTTATAATAGGCCATACGCCTCCTGTCGTTCTATTCTTGGATTCTATCCGGTCTTGGCTTGCTTTCGTGAATGTAGCTAGGCGTTACTTCCACAAATTCCGCTTTTCTTTGGAGCTCTTTAATACTTCTTGCACCTCCATAAGTCAAGCCACTTCGCAGTCCCCCTAGTAATTGCTCCATCAACTGCGTGACACTTCCCGATACAGGAGCCCAAAAGTCGATCCCTTCTGCGACCGTTTTTTCTTTCAAGCCGCCATAGAATTCATTTTGAAAATCGGCACTAGCCTGCCCTCGAAATTTCGCTTCCAAGACATTCTGGTTTACAGGAGAATTCCTTTTAGGCGCAGCACTCTCTTTTGTAAGAGCAAATAACTTGCCGATCATGACGGTGCTCGCTCCTGCTGCTAAGGCCAAAACAACATCGCGGCTATTGCGGATTCCCCCATCGGCAATCAAAGGCACTCTCAATTTTTCTGCTGTCTTTGCACAATCATAAATTGCAGTGAATTGGGGAACCCCAAATCCGGTAACCATTCTTGTCGTACAAGCGGCACCAGGTCCCACTCCTACTTTCACAGCATCTGCACCTGCATTCACAAGATCATGGTATGCCATAGAAGTGCATACATTGCCTGCGATGACATCTTTATCCGGATGCGTTCTTTTTAATTCTTCGATAAACTTGAACATACGGTCTGAATGCCCATGTGCCACGTCGATACAAACGCCAGCTGCTCCCGCATCCAATAGAGCTCGGGTCTCTTCTATTTTTAAGATCCCGCACGAAATAAAGGTATTCTTACCATATTTTTTTACCCACTTGGTCTGCGCATCTAAGTTTGTAAATCGATGAAAAATAGGAACGCTGCCGTGCTGGACGATCACATCAGCGACCTCTTCGCTGATTGCAGTATCCATATTAGCACAGAGGATCGGAACTTGGATTTTACGATGTTTCGTAAGCCACGTTTCTAAAGAGGGCTCTGTCCTAGAAGGGACGTTATTGAATTGAGGAACCAAAGCAACATCATCGAACGTATACGCTCTTTTGAATGACATAAAAAAAATCCTTTTCTGATCAGTGATGAAAGCTATAATATATCGAAAAAACTCTTATTCTGGAAACCGCGATCTAAAGTTCGAGAGATTTTTCTTCTTTTTGTATAGAATCTCTTCCAAAAGGCAGTTTTTATGTTCTCAATTAAAATATTAACTTACAACTCAGAGCAAACAATCTCCGCGACCTTAGAATCTACGCGAAGCTTCCCTGAAGTGCTCATCTATGATACAGGCTCTACAGATGCCACTTTAGAAATCGCTAAAAGATATCCCAATGTACGGATTGTTCGTGGTCCATTCCAGGGATTTGGCCCAACGCACAATGCAGCTAGCCAACATGTAAGCTGCCCTTGGATCCTCTCTTTAGATAGCGATGAAATATTAAGCCCTCAGCTTATAGAAGAGCTGCATCGCTTTACTCCTCTACCAGGTCATGTGTATTCTTTCCAAAGACACAATTTTCTACATGGCAAGCATATCCGCTGGTGCGGCGGGTGGCATCCAGACTGGGTTATTCGTCTTTATTCTTCCCAAGAAACGCAATTTTCTTCAGATGCTGTGCATGAAAAAGTCCTAATTGCAAATCACCCAGTCGTTCCTTTTCTTCACCCCATTTACCATACTCCCTACCGCAAAATGGAGGACTTTCTCCATAAGATGCAATTATACTCGACTCTTTTTTCTGAACAGCACCGCCATAAAAAGAGATCTTCTCTATTGAAAGCGCTATTGCATGGATGGAGCGCTTTTTTAAAAAGCTACTTTTTAAAACGAGGCTTTCTTGGAGGTAGAGAAGGGTTGATCATTTCTCTTTATAATGGCCACACCGCATTTTATAAATATTTAAAGCTCTGGGAAAAAAACTCTTTCTCTCAAAATGTTTTTACAAAGACAGATTGAGGTTGTTAATTCCACCGAGGTGATGCCTTCACGCCATGGGTTCGGGCTCTTTTTTTCTTCGGCGCAAAGTTGGATGAATCTCTGCTTTACTCCTTAAAAGTATCGATTCCTCTCTGCAACAACGTACTCGATGCATCTTTTTAGATTCACACTCCCAAGCTAGAAGCCCTGCCTTTAAAACATTTTTCCATTCTAAAAGCCCTAAAGTGCCTGATTGGTATGGACATTCTAAAATGGCTGGATGAAAACCATTTTCCACAAGGATCTTTCCTGCTAAAAGCAACTCCATCCTTCCTGCGCCATCTCGTACAGGATGCAATCGATCATGGTTTTGCAAAAAACGAGCAATAGCGAGCAAGATCCCATCTTCTTTTACTTTTTTAGCCTCTTCTGTCGGCAAGCGCAGGCTGCGTATTTTGACTTGAGTAATTTCCTCTTCCAAGTCTTTGATATATCTCCGCAAAAAAGCTCCTACTACTGTGTTGCTTAATGGCGTATAGTGGATTTTACAAGTGCTGTGAGTCAGATGTTCTATAGTCCCTAAACCGCTGCACTTAAATGCTTTTTCAGCCTCTTGCGACGGCTTATACTGCTCCGATTCGATATGCCAAAACACCAAGTCTTCCCAAGAACGAAACTCCCCTATTTTTTCTGTTTTTGGAAAATGCTGGCATGCAATTTTGTGTACTTTGAGATAAAATGGAGGAGTAATCTCTCTTCCTAAAGTTTCTTCAATGTAATCCATGGCTTTTTCCATGCTGCCAATATATCCAGGTTCTACTACTCCTTCATGAAGACCTTCATCAAAAACTAGCCTTCCGTATCGATGGAATACTCCGTCAATGACTTCTTTCCACTTAGATTCTCCCAAAGTTCGATAGGTCGACTTCATTTCTTGAATCTGTCTTGGGGTTCGTATTTCCCTTACATCAGATACAAATCCTTGCGAGCAAACTTCTGGCCAAAGCTCTAGAGAAGTTTTGGGTCTGAATCCGGCGCTTGATAACATAAATGCCTTTCATTTTTTCTGAGCGGCAGATGATAAAAAGTCATTCGATTGCGAGCAATAGATTTCAGAAACGAAGACTATCTGAGTCCAAAAACAGAAAGATGGTTTCCATCTCTTCTCTTGAAAGGCCTCCATGGACTGCATAAAAATGCTGTTCATATCGATTCTTTTCATACCACCAGACAGCCTGTTTTGCCAAAGGCAAGATTACAAGGTCCCCTACTCTTTCTAAAAAGCGGGAAGAGGGAGAGTGCAAACCAAAAAAGCCTTTCTCTATGAGTTCTTCGACAGCATACACTTCTGCAACTCCTTGAAGCTGCTTTTGCAAAAACGACTTTGCTATCTCTTTTTTGTCCGGCTCGATATGAAGAAAAAAGTCTCTGCAAGAACCTGCGGGAACCAAAGGCTTTCCTTGTCGATTTTTCCGAATCCAATCTCTAGGAAGCTCTTTTTGTATGTAGATCGTTTCTTTGGGATTTACTTCCATCATGCCATGATCTGCCGTGATCATCATAGCCACTTTTTTTCCCGTGCGAGATAAAGCGGGGATGAGTTTTTGCTCGAGGACATCAAAACAGTGAAAGACAGCCTTTTCAAATGCGGCCGATTCAACCCCCTCGCGATGGCCTGCAGCATCGATATCAGCAAGATAAGCAAATGTATATGTGGGCTTATCTTGAGATCCCATCTGTTCTACGATCCCCTCGACAGCTTGTTCCCACGTATAAAAAGAGACTAAATGCCCTCCTTTTGTCAAAGTCTGAGAATAAGGGCTGTGAGAAATGCTTTCATGCTGAAACAGATAACAATCCACATTCTGCTTATGCAGTTTTTGATACAAATTCGGAAAAGGAAAAAACAGCTCTGTGGGGATTTTTGAAGAGAAAAGAGAAGCGTGTTTTTTATCTCCTGCATAGGAAAACAATAAAGGAGCCATAATCCTATCTACAAGAGGTTCATATTGAAACCACTCATAAATACCACTTTGCCCTACTTCTAACCCTGAATGGATGCAGGTTACATGCCCTGCTGTCGTAGAGGGGAACTGCGATGTAATCTTAGAGACATAACCTTGTTGAACCATTCTCTCTAAAAAAGGGTGGGAGCTTCTATACTTTTCAAAAAAACGCCATCCAAAGCCATCTAAAAAAAACAAAATCACTAAATCATAGGCTTCAGAAAGGCTTGGATAGCAAGAAGAAGGCAGTTCAAGGCCGCTTTTTTTTGCTGTGAGTAAAGAGTAAATTGTTTCAGGGATTCTCGAAAAACAAAAAGAACCATAAAGAGGACGGCAAAAAGAAGAAGAAAAACCAGCTTGGCCTACTGTCTCTAAAGATTCTAAATTGATCACTTCATCTCCTCCCTGGCAATTGGATTAGCCTTCACTACAAAAAAACACTTTTTGAGTAAAATAAGCAATAAATATTCCAAAGGTTTAGTCCCAATTCTCTACAGGAGGATCTGTAGGGTGATGCGCTGTTTTTTTAAAGTGAAAAACAAAAGAAAATGCAAGAGCGATAATAAGGAAAAAAGCAAGAGCGAAATGCACATCTGAAAAACTAACAATTTCTGCATTCCGCCTTCCTTCC
Organism: uncultured Chlamydiae bacterium; assembly: GCA_945952445.1. Classification (GTDB taxonomy): domain Bacteria; phylum Chlamydiota; class Chlamydiia; order Chlamydiales; family Rhabdochlamydiaceae; genus CAMFIG01. The sequence continues at coordinate 21,023 of CAMFIG010000022.1, read as the reverse complement.
AATGGAGAGTGGATGTTTTGCACGATGCTGACAAAAAAATGGATCAACGCTAATCCCATGGTGCCGCTAAACATGCGCAAAGTGATAATCATCCCCATAGCAACTCCCGCTTTTTGCTGAGGGACTGAAGCGATCGCAGAAGAATAAGAGGGAGTAAAGATAAAAGGAACTCCGGTACTAAAAGCGAGAAGGGCCAGTATCAAACTCGTAAGAGAGGGGGTGCTAAAAAAAGCAAACCAAAAACATGAAAAAATCAGCAATAAATACCCGCAAGCTACGGGCAATTTATGGTTAAATCGATCGGATAGAAAACCTGCAAGCGGAGCCATAAATAGCATAGGGCAGCTAGACAAAAAAGTAATGAACCCAGTTAAGAAAGGAGAAAATCCGAGAACTTCTTGAAAATAGACAGTCCGAAAAACGGTGATCATAATAATGAACTGGATCGTAGAGATGCTGATATTGATTGCTGCATAGGTTGGCCGTTTAAAAAGAGCCAAGTCGAGAAAAGGATGAAGAGTTGTTTTTTCCCTCTTTAAAAGCAGAAAAAAAGATCCAAATGCTAAAGCTGTGAAAAATAGAGTCTGACTTGATCTCCACCCCCAATCGGCAGCTTGCATGAACACGACAGTCAAAGAACTCGTTCCTATGGCAAAAAATACAAATCCCCACAAATCGATCTTTCCTCTGCCAGGTTCAGAGCTTGGTAGAAATTTATAGATCAACCATAAGCCTATAGCTCCTATAGGCCAATTGATCCAAAAAATCCATCTCCAGGAGAGCACTTCCGTTAAGTATCCTCCTACCAGAGGACTTAAGATAAGAAAAAGAGAACCTATGCTCACAATCATTCCTGTGGCTCTTCCTCTTCTTTCCGGAGGAAAGATGCGAGCGATCATTGCCGTTTGAGCAGGAAACATGAGAGCTGCACTGACTCCTTGCAGAGCCCGAGCTAAAATAAGCATCTCTATATTCAGGCTCAAACCACATAGAGTTGAAGATACGACAAATCCTGAAATGCCCCAAATCAGTGCATTTTTGTGGCCGATTCGATCGCTTAGCTTTCCACTTGCAAGAACAAAGATAGTAATAGCTAACAAATAGGCATTTACACACCATTGCAACGAGGTGCTGCTCGCCTGCATCTCCTTTTGAATAGATGGCAAAGCGACCGGAAGAATCATTTGGTCCATAAAACTGAGCGCTGCTACAGGAACTAGAGCAGAGAATTTTTTCCAAGATGTTTTAGGCGCCATAGCATCTATAGGATTTTGTCTTAAATTTTCAAAGTATCATAAGCTCTTTTTTAGATCTGTGTAAATTGCAAGGCGTACATCTTTTTCTACTTCCCCTGAACTGAAAACCTAAAGACTTTAAAGAGATATTTAAGGTACGATTAAGAAATAGCGTTCCACAAAAAAAAAGCAAAACACGAGATACCACTATGAAAAAATCTATCCCCCACATTTTTTTGATCTGCCTATCTTGCTTCTCTCTTTCAGCTGAAGAGCCTTCTTCTGAACATACCACCGTCGAATCTAGGCCTCTTACAACAGAACAGAAACAGCAAATGGAAACTTCTAGAAAAGAAGAACAAACTTCTCATTCCAGACAATCGGCTCCTGTAAAAAAACAAAAAAAGAACGTCAAAGGAAGGATCTCCTCCCAAAACCACTCTTTCTTTTCTAAAAGATATATCCAACCTATTCACAGCCACTGGCTATCTAGCATCTCCATGCAAGGAGACTCTCTAGAACTAGAAGATGGATCCCACTGGAAAATTCCAAGTTATCAAGCGCAAACTGTATACTCTTGGCAACGAGGCGATCTTCTCACGATCACACCGAATCATAGTTTTTTTTCCAGCTATTACTATTACATCAACAATGCCTGCACAGGGACTTCTGTTCCTGCGAATCTCTACATAGGACCTCTGGCGTTTACCCCTCCCTATACTCGCTGGGTTGTCGCTTTGGATCCGATCCACTGCCAGGTATATTTGCAAGACGGATCCTCTTGGAACATTGCGCTTTCTGATGCCTCCCTTTTGAATCAGTGGGCGCCTAACGATACAATCATTATAGGAGAAAATGATTCTTGGTTTTCTTCTTATGACACCATTCTCATCAACGTCAACATGAACCATTATATCCGAGCAAAACAATTCTAACCTAAGGCAAATCGATGAGTATTCCTCCTGTAGACGCCTATGCAATACCCCATGAGAATTCTGCTACTAGATTTCCGAATGAACTATTAAAAACGGCTGCCAAGGTAGCCTTGTTTAGTTGCGTTGCATTTGTGGCAATAGCCTGTGTTTCCAAGCTGATTTTTCTACCGCTAATCTTGTCCGTTTCTACGATGGTAAGCATCATTGCGGGAATTTCCGTAGCAAAATACCAACTTACAGTTTCGGATACGCCCGGCTTAATGGCTGCATTATTCCGAAGGCATATCCTCCATCCTTTAAATACATTTCCTCAACGGATCTATGCATGGTTCCCTCCGGAGTCTTATCATCCGGAAAGATATGCTCAAAGAGCCTATGCTGCCCATGCTTTCTCCCCGGCAGGAGGCCCCATGTTTACACCTTCTGTTCCCGTTGGAGCCCATGTACCTGTAGGAGGAGGCCATACTCCTGCCTATAGATCTCCCCCAAGAGGTCATATCCCCGTAGAGAGAGGATCTCCTGCCCCTGTTGGTGGACATGTTCCCGTAGGAGGAGGCCATACTCCTGCCTACAGATCTCCCCCAAGAGGTCATATCCCCGTAGAGAGAAGGGCAGATGTTACACCTCCTGCCCCTGTTGGTGGACATGTTCCCGTAGGAAGCAGAAGATAAACGAAAGGGCCGCCTTGTAAGGCGGCATGTGCTCTTGCTTTAATTTTTTGCTGCGCATACACTATGCTATTGTTCGTTGTAGCATAAAAGGATCTTAGGCTACAGGCTGTAAACATATAAGGAGAACTCATATGACAAAATCTAAAGACGCAAAAAAAGAAGACAAAAAGAAACCCCAAAAAAATTTAAAAGAAAAACGTCTTGCCAAGCAAGAAAAGAAGAAAAAATAAGTCAGGCGGGCTTATCATGCCCGCTTTCTAAAGCAGCCATACAGTGGCTAGAGTCAAATACAGCGTCGTTGTAACAACATCCGCTAATGTCAAAACAACAGGGCCTGATGCTACTTTAGGATCCAATTTCTTCGCATGCAGAAGCAAAGGGATCGAAGCTCCGATCATAGCTGATAATAGGATAGAGGTCATGATCCCAACAGCAATCGTTGCTGACGTTCTCCATCCTGACTGCCAAAGTAAAGAGACTACCCCGATTAACAATCCACTAGTTACAGCCATTAAGGCAGCGGTGCGCATCTCAGAAAAAACTCTAGATAATAAACGTTTGAGAGAGAGATTTTGTTTGCGCAGGATCTGAAAGCTCTGAGTCATCGACTGCATGGAGATCGATTCGCTTAAAGAAAGGACAAGAGGAATAAACATCGCCAGAATCAACACTCTTCCCAAAACCAGTTCAAATACATGGGAAATGACAGCGCAGGCAAGCCCTCCTATCATATTGCAAAAAATCCAAGGCATCCTCTTGGTATATCCTTTCCAAGGAGAACGATAAATCCCCTCTTCTAAAGTCATACCCAAAATCTGAAAGAGCTCCAAATTTCTCTGAGATTGCAAAATATCGATGTTTTCTTCCAAATATAGCTGCACATCGATTACTCCCTGTAATTTTTGATTTTCATCCACTACCGGCAAAGCAAGGAGACGATGTTGAGAGAGCAATCCCATCGCCTGCTCTAAATTCTGGCTCTCTTGTATCCGAACTACTGATTTTTCCATGACGGAAGAAACTTTCGTCTTCGGGTCTTGTAAAAGCAAGGCTCGGGTAGAGAGAACCCCTTTCAGATGCCCTTCTTCATCAGTTACGTAAAAATAAATGATCTTGTCAGCCACCTTCTTTCTACGAAGAGATGTTAAAGCTTTTTCAATGCTATCTTCCTCATGGACAACTGTATGCACTGGCTGCACGCGGTCTTTTACAAGCATTTTCAAATCTTTTCTCACAAAATCCTCCAAAGTAGCCCATTTTGATAAAGGATTGTGCTTTTTTAAATCAATCCTTTATCATAGACCCCAAAAGTCTTCAGGTTATTCATGAAAAAGCAAAGTACTTCTTGGGAAACCGTAAGTCGTTGGTATGATAAAGCGGTAGGAGAATCAGGGCACTATTACCACGAACGCATCATTCTCCCTAAGATAGAAAAGATCCTGGATCTATCCCATACATCAACTCTTCTAGACCTAGCTTGCGGACAAGGGATCCTATCAAGACATATCCCAGCTTCTTGTAGATACGTAGGGGTAGACATTGCAAAGACGCTCATTCAACTAGCCCAAAAGAAAAATAAAAACCCTCTACATGCATTTCACGTGTCCGACATTACCCAGCCTTTAAAAATTCCATCTCAAGAATTTTCTCACTGTACCTGCATCTTGGCAATCCAAAATATCGAGCATCCTAAGAATGTATTTGTCAATGCATACCAAGCTCTTGCCCCTCAGGGAACCTTTCTTCTTGTGATGAACCACCCTTATTTTCGGATTCCAAGGCAGTCCAGCTGGGGCGTGGATCTTGAAAAAAAAATACAATATCGAAGGCTCGACGGCTACCTAAGCGCCATGAGAATTCCCATCCAAACACATCCAAGCCAAGGCTCTCAATCTTCTCAAACTCTCTCTTTCCACTATCCCCTCTCTCAATATACAAAATGGCTTCATGAATCTGGTTTTTTAATTTCAGAGATCGAAGAATGGTGTTCAGACAAGACAAGCACTGGAAAATACGCCAAGATGGAAAATAGGAGCAGACAGGAGTTTCCTCTTTTTATGGCGATTACGGGGAAAAAACTATAAAAAAATTCCTTTGTTTTTTTTAGTCATCCCCTCTTCTTTTTTTTCTTTCTTCTGCTTCTACCTTTCGTTTTTCTCGACGAAGGCCCGCTTCTGCATATCTTCTTTTCTCAATGAGAGTCTCAGGGATTACTTGAGGCACTTCCACAGGCCTTCTTTGGTCATCTACAGCTACAAAAGTAAAGTAAGCGGATAGGACATGCTTGATTTCCCGGGTTTTGTAATTTTCCGCTAGGACCTTGACTCCTATCTCCATAGAGCTCCTCCAGCTGCGGTTGATAGAGGCTCGAAATAGCAAAATATCACCATGCTCTGCCGGCGCAAGGAAATGCATCGAATCGACGCTTACAGTGACGCAGGTCTGTCCACTGTGCCTTTCAGCTACTACAAGTGCTATCCGATCCAAAACCCCCATAATCATCCCCCCAAAAACAGTCCCATAGGCGTTTAAATCATTAGGAAAAATTTTATATGTATGGTCGTGAACTGTAGACTCAGAGACCTTCTTAGGGTTTAATCCGCTCATTTGCAACCTGCTCCTTGCTTTGCTCTCTTAGATCCTATATAATCCTTCCCCATTACAAAGCAAGAGATAGAATCTCTTGCGATGCGACTCAAATCCATGATATGGTAAAAAAATCCAGGCGGGGCAGGGTATAAATATGTGTGGAATTTACGGCTATGTAGGTCCAAAAAATCCAGCAGATGTGTGCATTCATGGACTCCAGTTCTTAGAATATCGCGGTTATGATTCCTCCGGAATCGCAGGGATCCACCAAGGCTCTCTCTTCTGGCGTAAAGAGATAGGAAAGATTGATCAACTAAAAACTTCCTTAAGCGGACTCGATCTCAAACTAGACCTTGCCATTGCTCATACCCGATGGGCCACCCACGGAAAACCAACCAAAGAAAATGCGCATCCTCACTTTGATGAAAACCAGACCGTGGCTGTCGTCCATAATGGAATTATTGAAAACCACTTTGCCTTACGCGAGCAGCTCAAAGAAAAAGGGATCCGTTTTCATTCCGACACCGACTCAGAAATCATCGCCCAACTCGTGGCTCATTTCTATGAAGGAGACCTACTCAGTGCTACCCAAAAAACCCTCTCCTGCCTTCAAGGCTTTTGGGCTATAGCTCTCATCCATAAAGATCACCCAGATACCATCATTGCAGCAACCCGAGAAAACCCTCTTGCCATCGGCATGAGCGCTTGTCGCAAAGAGACCTACATTTCCTCCGATGTAAATGCTTTCCACCATCCGGACCTCGATGTTATGTTCTTACGCAATGACGAAATTGCCGTCATCACCTCCCATGAGGTGCAAGTGTTTGATCCTGCCTCTACCCCCGTCTCCAAAACTACAGAGCGCCTATCTTTAGAAAACCTTTCCGCATCCAAAAATGGCTTTGCGCACTTCATGCTCAAGGAGATCTTCGAACAGCCCAACACCATCCGGCAAGCCCTTCATAACCGCTTTTTAGAAGAGTTCGGGACCGCTGAATTTGAGAACTTCCATCTGACTCCTCAAGAGCTCTCTTCCGTGAAAAGAGTTCTGATTTTAGCCTGCGGAACATCTTGGCATGCAGGCTGTATCGCCGCCTCCTGGCTAGAAGACCTAGCACGAATTCCTACCCAAGCAGAGATCGCCTCAGAATTCCGCTATAAAAATCCGATCATCTCAGAGGACACCCTCGTCATCGCTATCAGCCAATCGGGTGAAACATTTGACACAATTGCTTCAGTTCGAGAGGTCAAAGCAAAAGGAGCCAAGGTCTTGGCGATCTGCAATGCGAGAAACTCTACATTGACACGCGATGCCGATGCTTGTCTTTTCTTACGTGCAGGGCCAGAGATCAGCGTATGTTCTACCAAAGCCTTTACAAGCCAGCTTGCCGTACTCTCTCTTTTCACTCTTCTCATGGCTCGTCTAAGACATATGGATAAAGAGCAAGGGAAGATCTTCCTCAAAGAAATCCTAGACCTCCCCCAAAAAATTTCTCAAGTTCTCGAACTCAAAGAAGAAATCAAGCGTCTTGCAAAAAAATATGCAGCATACAACCACTTCTTCTTCCTCGGCAGAAACACGATGTACCCCACTAGCTTAGAAGGGGCTCTTAAACTCAAAGAGATTAGCTACATCCATGCCATCGGCTATCCAGCTGGAGAAATGAAACACGGACCTATCGCTCTTGTCGATGCCAATCTCGCTGTCGTAGGCCTTTGCGGCAATCAAAAAACCCTCGACAAGATGTTGAGCAACCTCATGGAGATCAAAGCCCGAGGTGCTCCTCTTTTAGCCCTAGCACCTATTAATACCCCTCAAATCGATAAAATCGCTGATGATGTCCTTTGGCTCCCCCCCATCCAAGATGAGCTAGCCTGCATCCCCTATTCCGTAGCGGGGCAGTTGTTGGCATATTATATCGCTCTAGAAAGAGGCACGGAAATCGATCAGCCTCGCAATCTCGCTAAGTCTGTAACTGTAGAGTAAAAATATTTTTACTTTTCTTCTTACTTAAACACAATCTCTTACGCTAAAGTTGTAAAAAAAATACTTAACAGCATAACTAGCACTAAATAAAATAATTAAGATTAATTTATTAATATTTTGAATAATTATAATGCAGACTGTATAATAAGAATAAAACAACAGAGTAAATAAGGATTTTTTATTATGGCTTCTCCCGCTCAACCCAATCCACCCAATACTCAGATCCGAATTAGACAACAACCGATCAAAATCGAAGGCAATATCGCCAAATTTCAATACCGCGGCACATACTGGGAAATTGAACTGTTAGAGTTGGATGCAAACCAAACTCCCACTAAAACACTGCAAATAACGCAAGAGGTTGCCGAAAAAGCGGCGTTGCTTTTCCAACAACTCGCAGATCAAGGAGCCTTTACTTCACAGGGCTCTACTCCGCCTTCCTTGCCTAAGAAATTTACAATCGACACAGACGAAAACAATCCGAACAACTCTAAAATGCAATACTATGTATCTGACGACATAAGTGCCGCTCCTATACCATTGCAGCGCACTAGCCAGGAAGTAGACCAGATAGCCGGGGGGATATTGCCAGAGTTAGGTCGAGTCATCAAACAGGCTAGGGCAGGTTCTTCGTCAAGCAGCCAAGCTACTGGAGGCGCATCTGGAGCTGCCTCAGCAGCTACTCAATGCTCGTACACTGCAGCGCAACAAGCGGCACTTCGTCAATTTTTAGCTAATCCAACAAATCAAGCATTTTATGATCTTGGGCATCCACAAGCAACACCAAATGCCACAGAAGGAACGCATCCTGAGGCTTATAAGATGATTTGCAAGCATATCTTGGATGGAGATCACGCGGCGTGGGAGCAAGATTCTGCAAACAGTAATAGATTGCCTGAACCGAAACAAGATGAAGTTCCTTCAGAAGGAACAATAACAACATCACTCTCCCCAGACTGCTATGGAGCGTGGAGGCTTATGCGCAATAGCAATACACTCTTAAGAGGAGCCAATGCAAGTGCTATGGATGAACCGTCGCGAATTCGAGAATTTCTCCAATCTTATGGTATTAATGAACAGTTCTGTATAAAAGAAGGATTGCTTGCAGCTTTAACACCTGCTGTTACACCATCACCTGCTACCCTCCCACCACCATCCAATCTAGGAGGACAGTCTGCATCACCTCCTACACTTCAACCAGCAGCTGTTACACCACCCTTTCCAGCATCTTCAACATCTCCAGGACAAACTCAACTAGTACCTGCTACTACAACCACACCTCAACCAGCAAACCCAAGCTGGTGGCAGAGATGCAAAAACTTGTTCGTTGGACCTTCCAGCTAATCAGCCAATATACCTTATGCTGCATATGCAACCATAGATCTTGAAGGCGTGGAATATATCCCTGCCTTCATAGAAATTCAAATCCACAATCAACTCGCTTTTACACTTAAAGTAAATACAAGTATCCTTTAGATGCTCAAGATTGAAGACTCTACAAACCATCTTTTAAAGAAACCAGCTTGGCTATTTATGCGACCACATACGCCATCTTGTTCTTTCGGATGCTGGTGCACCTGCAGGGTGAACCCTCTGACGGCGGGAGGAAATACCTTCCTTTTCTGCGATCATCTCTTCATAGGATAACATAAAATCCTTCGGAGTGATTTTACCAGCAGGATGGGAAGCTAGATCTACTCCAGCAGAATTCTGTGCAAGAAGAGCCTGTAAACGTTCCATAGAATATCCATTGGCTCGTAAGACAAGCGACTCCAGATCCGCTCCGCTCCATCCTTCTGTTTTTCTTGCATATTCATTTAGATCTACCCCTGTACCCTCTAATGCAGTTTGCAACGGGGTGGCATAAAGACGTAGAATGTCTAGGCGTTCTTCTAAGTTGGGAAGTGGGATTTCTACTTTCAACTCTAATCTTCCAGGTCGGGTTGCTGCAGGGTCTAATTTTTCCAGGTTATTTGTAATGCCTATAACCAGAATATTAGGTGGAGAATTGAGCCCGTCGAGGCTTGCAAGAAACTGATTGACGATACTTGTATAATGCTGAGCTACACCGCTAGAGCGGTTTGGCAAAATCGCATCGATTTCATCGATTACGATAAGATGCAAAAGCGGTGTTGTTCCGAGAGCTTTACTTTCCTTATACGCTTTTTCTGCAGGAGCAAATAGTTCTCTGATTCTTTCTTCCGATTCGCCATACCATCTGCTGCCAATCTCTGTTGCTGCAATCATTTTCAGCCGGTTATTTTCTTCTGTACAGCCTAGTATCGATCCAATTTGGCGTGCAAATTTTGTCTTTCCTGTCCCTGGAGGTCCGTAGAGAAGAACTCCTTTGACAGGCCTTACCTTGCGGGCTCTTGCGATTTGACTTAAAGATCCTGATTGCACGCTAAGCACATGAGTGATGATTTTATGTACATGTGCCTCCATTCCACCAAGTCCCATCTTATGCAAATCTTCCGAAGTCAATGTGCTAAGGTTAGCGGAACCCGCTGTTGTCCTAAATTGGATTCTCTGATGTGGGATAAAATCGATTTCAGTCTGATCTTGAAAACAGAACAAATGAGAATACAAAGGATCTAAGGAACTTTCCAAGCTTTCTACATTCTCAAGACGCAGTGAATATAGATAGCTTCCGCAGAAAACTTCCAATGTTGCACCTTTATGCAAACCCATGTGTCTCGATAATAGCATCTCTCGGCTTGATTGAATAAGCTGACTACGATCTACAAAATGGGGAGATTCTCTTGAAAATCCTGGATGCATCTGGTGCAGATTGATCGAAAAACATGCTTTTTTCAGTCTTGCAGGCTCTATCGTTCTTACAATAGGTTGATTTACGGTAGACTCCTTCGTAATGACAAATTCAGTATCTGACAATTGGTTCCATCTATATTTTTTAGAAGAGTCTAAAGTCTCATAGAGAAGTGGATTCGCTCTGGACTGAGCATTGATACAGACACATTGATAATCGACATCTCCTAAAGAGATGGAAATTTTTCTACCGAGGATAAATGGAGTGTCTAAAGCACGCAATCTCTCGATGAGTGCCATAGCAGAAATAGGAGCTGAGCTCGATGCCTTTTGAACAGAGATCGTCAACCTTACTGCTGGCTCAGGTTTTTTTTCTACCCAAGTTAATCCTGAATCCTTGACTTCAATTGCTGTCGTTCCTTGGATTTCAAAAATCTTCGGAATCACTGTGGGAAGGTCTCGATCTGTCTTTCGCGCAAAAAGCACATTCACTCGCAGTTTATATCCATCAAAACTCAAGTCAAAAGTCTTACCATCCCAAAGTAAGTTTTGTTCTCCTCTCAAAACTTCGATTAGACGATCATTCCATCCACTTTCTTTTACGGCGATGGTTTCGCTGTCTGGAAGCGGAGATATTTCTATTTTTAGCTTCTCGCACGGTTCTATTTGAGTATTGTCTAACACCTCAACTTCAGATGAGGTGAGGAAGATCTCCGTCTCTTCGTTTATGAGGAATTCCTCTCCATTGTCTCCTTCAATCTTATCTATTTGCAGCATGTAAGGAGTATGGACATAGGCGCTAAAGTTGATTTTTTGTCCCTGCTGGATCCATAAACCTTGTAAGTCAGCCTTTAACATTGCTTGCAGCTCTTTCCACGAATGAGTAGGCCTTTGCTGAGGCGTTCCTAAGAATTTTAAAGAAATACCCACCTTGCTAGCCTCTCGGTCTTCTTCAGGAGGTAAAAAAGCGGTAACAAAAAAAGTTTCATCCCCTCTAAGAAAGGGATCTTTTTCTAAAAGATCTTGCCTTTGCAATGGTGTTAAACCAAGGGTTGCCGGCTCTGGAAAATATTCTCTGGCTAACCGATGCACTCGCCCGGCAATCACAATATAAGAAGGAGTGTCGCTTTCTTCAAGATGAGGAAATAGTGTCTCTATGCTTTTTTTATCGAGCCATACTTGATGACCTTTTACGAGTCTTTCTGGAACAGCTTGAAGCCGAACGGAAACTCCAGTCAATGCAGACATATTTTCTCCTGAAAATTCGTAATTAGGGACGAAAATCCTAACGAATCGATCTGATTTTTATAAATACAAAAAACAAATACTTAAATTTCGATCTCTCCTTGATTAATATTCAAATCGAATTTTACAAAAAAAACGAAAGAAGCTAATGTGCGAAGTTAGGCTCACAGTTTAAGGTTGTCATGAAATACCGCACGAAGCTCTACATCGCTCTTGTATCGATTGCTCTTATCTCTTCTTTGATAGGGCTTGTGGTGACCTACTTCCCTTCTAAAGACAGAGTCACAGCTTCATTGCGGGATCGGATTGTATCGATTGCATCAACAACAGCCTCTTTACTCTCGCCAGACCTTGTCCAACAGGTGATCCAAGATGGAGAAGAAAGCCCTCAATATAAAAAGCTTATCCGAGAGCTGCGCGATGCTAGGAATGCCAACAGATCCGATAACTTCTATGTTAAATTTTTATATATCATGGCACGTTCTTCAAAAAACCCCCATCAGATGGTTTTCATTGCCGATGCTGAAGAAGACCCGACTGAGGCTGTCTATTTTGGAGAACCCGATAGGCAAGAAAACTTAAGCCATATCCGACAACATTTAGAAGAAAAATACTCTCCTACTGACTTTGTCACAGATGAGTGGGGTACCTGGATGAGTGGCTTTGCTCCAATTTACACACCGGAGGGTGAATACCTTGCCACCGTCGGTGCAGACATATCAGCGCACCTAGTCCAAGAACACCTAAATTCTGTCTTCTCTTATGGGCTTTTAGGACTCATTTCTTCTTTAGTGATTGCCTTCATTGGAGCCTCCTTTCTTTCTTCTCAGGTGACAAAATCTCTCTCTTCGATCTGCCAATCTGTCAAAGAGATAGGAGAGGGGAACCTCCAACAAGAAACCCACCTGGATACGGAAGATGAATTTAATGACCTTGCCGAGGCAATCAACCATATGACCCAGGGGCTACGGGAAAGAGAACGTCTTAAAATGAATTTTACCCGTTATGTGTCCCACCATGTCATTGAAAAAATCCTAAAATCTGACAATCCCATGAAGCTCGAAGGAGAAAGAAGGAAGATCACAGTTTTGTTTTCCGATATCCGGCAATTTACCTCACTTGCGGAACACCTGCCTCCAGAACAAGTAGTCTTACTTCTCAATGAATACTTTAAAGAAATGATCGATGTGATTTTTGCAAACCAAGGAACCTTAGACAAATTTCTGGGCGACGGCTTGATGGTTGAGTTCGGAGCTCCTCTAGAAGATACCAACCAAGAACTCCATGCCATCCAAACAGCCATTGAGATGCAGAAAAAACTCTCTATTCTATGCAACAAGTGGTCCAAAGAAGGAAAGCCGCAAATCAAAATAGGGATAGGCGTCCACACGGGCAATGCCATTGTAGGCAATATCGGATCAGAAAAACGGATGGAATATACAGCTATCGGCGATACGGTCAATGTGGCTGCTCGACTAGAGCAGGCTACAAAAATTCTCAATATCCCTATACTAATCAGCGAAGAGACTTATCAGGCAGTAAATCATATTTTTAAATGCAAGAGCTTAGGATCCTTGGCTCTGCCAGGAAGAAGCGAAGAAATCACCGTATATACAATCCAAGCGTATCAACATGACTGACAAGAAAGCTGAAAGGCAAAAAAAACGAGAACTGCAAGGAAAAACAACAAACACTCCTTTGTGCCAAGGCAAGGTGTTTTCCTGCGAACATGTCCGGATTGACATGCAAGATGGGACTGTCCATGAATCAAATCTCGTCCGCCATGCCGGAGCCGTTGCAATCCTAGCAGTGCTAGACGACGGCCGTCTCATCTTAGTAGAGCAATGGAGACGCGCAACAGGTAAGATTCTGCTAGAAATCCCTGCAGGAACTCTAGAACCTGGAGAGATACCGCTTCATTGCGCAGAAAGAGAGCTTCAAGAAGAAATCGGATACAGAGCAAATACCTTAATTCCTCTGGGAGGATTTTATTCTACCCCGGGATTTTGCACAGAATACATCCATCTTTTTTTAGGAAAAGACCTTGAAAAAAGCCGTCTTTTTGGCGAAGACAGCGAAGAGATCGATCCCGTTGTCTTATCTTTGGAGGAGATCTTAAAAAAGATCGACCGCCATGAAATTCCAGATATGAAAACCATCGCAGCAGTTCATCTCTATTTGCGGTGGAAAGATCAAGAGGGAAAAAGTCTATGAAAGCCCGCCCAACCAAGAAAGTCGCTCTATATGTTAGCTGTACCTTTGTTTTGCTTGCAACACTTGTTGCCGCTCTGCCGGCATTTCTCTCGACAACCACAGGCAAAAACTTCATTGTATCTATACTCAGCAAAAAGCTTCCTGGAACTGTTGAGGTAGAATCTTGCCATTTCTCTTGGTTTCGCGGACAGACAATAGAAAACCTTCGATATCTAGACCTGCCAAAAGAGATGGAGTTTTCTTGCGAAAAAATCCATACGGACGCCTCTTTGTTTTCTCTTTTAATCCCTCCTGCCGAAGTAGGAGACCTTATGATCTCCAAGCCGCGTCTTTTACTAAAAAAAGACTGGGTTTCTTACCGCAGACCGAATATCCCAGATTTCCAGAAAGCCTCTCTTCTTTCTCTTCCCTCTATAACAATCCAAAATGCATTCCCTGTAATAGGGAATATCAATGTCAAAAAAGGGATGATTGAAATTGCCTCCCCCTCTCTAGACCCTATTATAATCCAAAATTTGGATGCTTTTTTCTTTTTTGCAGCAGACCATTCGAATATCACCGGAGCTCTTGTTTGCGAAACGCTCCAAAAAGGGGTCATAGGCAATGTATCCTGTCAGTCTGTTATCAAAAATATCAATACTCCAGAAGCTGATCTCTCTTTTAAGGCAGACATTGCACACCTTCCTGTCCGCGCTGCCGACCAGATCCTTTCTGTGTTCATCCCTGACATGCAGGGTCTTCTCATGGAGGCTATAGGTCCTTCTTTAGACCTTCATGTAGGGCTCCACCTCTCCTCCAAGGATTTTGCAAGCAACATCCAATGGAATTCTCCTTTAATGACATCGACGCTGGAAACTGAAGCTTTCGACAATTCCGTTGTTTTAAAAAATCCTGCATCTTTAAAGATGACAGTGACTCCAGCGCTTTGGAAAAAGATTTCCTCTTATTTTTCAGATGCCGCAAATTATTCTCTCCAAGCACCTGTATATCTTACCTTGACTTTGGACCAGATGGCGATCCCTATCCAAAACCAGATGATAGACCCTTCTAAAGTGCAATTTGCAAGCCAGATATCTACGTCCATCTGCCAAATCAGCCATGAAGGAAAGCCATTTTTCGATGCTTCGATTTTAGGAAAAATCTCCTCTTCCAACCTAGCTTCTGAGCTGCACATAGCAAGCTCTTTTCCTATCACATACCAAAACAAGCCTTCAAAAATCCAGATAGAAGCAGATCTTAAGCAGCCTTTATCTATAGAGCGCACAGCGCATGCAGTTCTATCTGTAGATGCTTTTCCCACAGCTTTAGCAGACAGTAAAGCAGCAGATCTACTTGGCACCTGGATAGGTGCTAAGGTCGATGCCAAATACACATCGAGCCAATCAGAGATGACGGCTTCTATCACCACCCCTTTTCTTTCTATAGATGCCCTACATGCAGCCTACCAAAAAGGAGAGCTTTCTCTTTTAGAGCCATGCCAAGTCCGATATCTCATAAGCCCGGCACTCTTAGAGTCCATGCTAGGGCAGGAAGCTATCCTTACAGCCCCTACTCCCTTAACGATCTCTTTAGACAAGCTATCCCTTCCATCTGCTGATTTTGAACAAATCGAAATAAAAGCTCAGATGGCAGCGCCTTCTATTGTCTGGAAAAGCCTAGGACCTCTTAGAAACTACTCCATCCACCCATTCCAAGCAGATGTGGAAATAAGAGGCCTGCAAGAGATCTTTTGCGAGATCAAAAGCGAACCTCTTTCTCTCTCTGCAGAAGCTGCTTGGAAAACAGCCTCTCAAGAGATCTCTTTGAAAAAGCCTTTAGCTTTAGAATGCACCCTTTCCGATGCGATGTTAGCCTCTCTTATCAATACGCCAGAAAGGCCTCTGCTTTTAGAAGATGGTAAAGTGAAAGTTTCGATTGAACCCACCACCTTTTCTCTACAAAACACCCTCCCCTCTTTACAGGTAAAAGGGTCGATTTCTTCTCCTTTACTATCCTTGCAGAATTCTAAGAAGACGGCAGAAGCTCGCCTGCAAAATATACAGTCCAACTTTTCTTTTATGGGAAATAAGAATGTTTTCACCTGCAGCCTGCAAAGTTCGGTGTCAACATCGAAAAATGAAGAAGGTAAAATTTCGATTGAAACAACCCTCTCACAGCTAATCCAAGAACAGTCTCTTGCATTACAGTCATCAGTGATCCACTCTAACATCAGCTTAGAACATCTTCCAATCTCTCTTATCGACACCTGCTGTCCGTCTATCTCTGCCCTGTTAGGCACTGCCCTTGATGCGAAGATCCGCTATGACCGCTCTTTAAAAGGGCAAAGCCTTGCCGTCGATGCGAGCAGCGACCTTCTGCAAGTGCATGCAAATGTCGATCTAAAACCGGAAGAGATCTCTTTGGCATCAGCACCTTTAGAGATTTCTTACAAGCTCACTCCCGATGGGTATCTTCTTCTCGATCGATGGCTCACAGCTTCTCAAAGCTCCCGTCCTTTCCTGCTCTCGGAGCCTTCTACAATCCGGGTCTCTTTTAGTAAACTCTATCTCCCCTTCTTATCTAACGGCATGCCAGACCTTATGCACACAGAGATACTAGGCTCTTTAAAAATAGACGAGATGGGTTTCTTTGCCAAAGAAAATGGGGGGATGGTCTCGTTGAAAAATAGCGATCTTCTCTTTCAAAAGAGCTCTACAACGCCTCTGCAGATCCAAATCAATGCTTCTGCCGAATCCCGTATTGCCCAAAAGAACGCATCCTCAGGTTCTATTACAGTCGATGCGAAGTTTGACCAGCTCTTCGACACTCAAGGACAGATCGACTTATCTCATATCGACTCAGAAGTCCATGCCAATGTGCAAAAGCTACCCTCTTCTTGCCTCGATCTACTCGCTCGTTTATCAGGACAGACATCGCCCGTATTCTCCGCAATGTTCGGTCCTAGTATCAACGCCTCAGTAGATACCAAGATTCAAGATGCGACGGGACCTCTTAAACTCAACGTCTATTCTCCAAACACCCGATTTTCTATGGTAGGAAAGCTCTCTAAAGGGGTCCTTACATTAGATGAGCCGATCTATGGGCAGATAACCATGACTCCCTCTGTCAGCGCTCTTTTTCTCAAGGAAGTCAACCCGCTCTCTATCTCGGCGATTACCTCCCAACATCCAATTACCCTAGAGATCGCTCCACAAGGATTCTCTCTGCCTTTGATGCCTTTTAATAAAAAAGGAATTAACATCCCGCAAGCGAGGATCGAGCTAGGCCAGATCTACTGTAAAAATGAAGGAAATATCAACTTAGCACTAGGGTTGTTAAAATCAAAACAGCTCTCAAAAAACAAAGACCTAGAGTTGTGGTTTGCCCCTATCGACCTCCATATCCTCGAAGGGATTGTCGATATCGAAAGAACAGAAGTGTTGATTGCCAGCACATATGACATCGCCCTCTGGGGAGCAATCGACCTACCCAAAGATCGGGTGGATATGATCTTGGGACTGACGGCTCAATGTTTGAATAAAGCCTTCGGCATTAAAAACCTGCCTCCCGACTATGTTCTGCATATCCCAATGAGAGGGACTATGGATAATGTACAAATCAACTCAGGAAAGGCGACAGCAAAGATCGCCGCCTTGCTCGCCTGGCAGCAAAAAGCCATCAGTGGGTCTCTTGGAGGAGGCCCTGCAGGCGCCCTCTTTGGAGAGTTTATGAATAAGCTAGGATCTTTGCCCGGCAACGACGCTTCAACGCCACCTGCTAAAAAACCTTTTCCTTGGGAAGCCAATAAATCCTCCAATACAGACGACACCCCACGACCTAAGAAAAAAACCCATTTGAATGGCAAGGAAAAGCCTCTTAAACAGTTATTAAAGATCCTGAAATAACTTAAGGCTGGTTGGTTAAAAAATCTCGTATTTTCTTACTGTATGAGTTAGCACGAACCTCCATCATGGCTAAAGCCAGAGGAGTCCAGACGAAGTTTACACTCATCTCTCGAGGCTTGTTCCGAGTCCAACGAGGAGATATGTCAATTTCTGCTAATAACAAGAAGCATCACATGGATTTTTTTTCGCATTGCTATAAATTACCAATATTGATAACTTCGCGAAAAAGTGTTAGGTAGTTGATGAGAGGAAAGGAACTTTTAGGACTATTTACACTCTAGAATTTGCAGATGCTATTGCAGTTTTACATGTTTTTCAAAAAAAGAGCAAATCAGGTATTGCTACTCCTAAAAAAGAAATAGATTTAGTCCTTCAAAGGTTGCAACAAGCTAGGCTAGTGTATAAAGAATATATGAGGAAAAAATGAAAAAGAAAATCGAGATAAGCACGGACAATATCTTTTCTGACTTAGATTTGGTAGATGCCGAGGAGATGAGAATACGTTCAGATCTTCTGTCCGAAGTTGCGACCCTAATTCGTAATAGCCGTCTTTCTCAAAAGGAAATAGCAGTTATCTTAGGCATTTCAGCTCCAAAGGTATCTGCTCTTATGTCTGGAAAAATCAATTGCTTCAGCAATGATACATTAATGAATTATCTCACGCTTCTCGGATGCAACATTGAAATAAAATTAACGATTAACAAAAACATAAAATTAAAAAAGGGCAATATAAAAGTAAGAAAAACTTCAATTCATCAAAGGACAGCTAAAAGTAAAGTGTAAACATAGATATTTTTTTGGTAAGGAAAGAAAATTCCCTCCTTCTATCTGAGATGTCCTTTTCTATTTTTTTCTTCTTTAAGTAGGTTGATGAGCAGCTGAAGGTTGGTTTTAAATTCTTGAGTTTTTTGCAAATAAATCATCCTGTTTTTCTTCCCTATGGCTACAAGCTCATCTCTCGGTGTATTTATAACATCTAGAATGGTCATTTCAAGCGATTTTGGATCCACATAATAGGCTACTGCCAGGTTTTGGATGGCGCTTCGATGATAGGGAACTAAAAAATCACAAACAAATTCATTCATCGGAGGCGCCTCTGTAGAAACAACGACAGCTTCAGCAGACATTGCTTCCATAAGGTAATGCCCAAATCCTTCGGTCTCGCTAGGACATAGATGGATTCCACACTGGTTTTGCAACTCCCGCAGTCTCTGTGTTTCAATCCGCTTAGAAATCCAATGCAGATGAGGAAGCGAAGGACCGGTATGTTCATGCTGGATCAAAATCAGATCAGGAAAACAAAGATTAGACTTCCATACATCTACAATAGCCTTTGTGCCTTTTTGGAGGTTTCCTCCGGCTAAATGAAAAAAGGAGCTATAATCTTTTGGGATGTTCGGATCATAACAATCAACGCTTGTAAAACCTAAATAATACACCTTCATGCCAAGATTGCAAAAGATCCCCTCAACTTCCTTTGTTCGACACAAAATGAGGTCTATCTCTTCAAGCAAAGACATGCTTTGTTCATACCATTCCGGATTAGGAACAAGCCAGTTTAGGCGAGCGACCTGAATCCAATTCGGATTGATTCTTTCAAAGAAAATATTCACATCTGCATGGTGACAATTCCAATCAAGATCAGTATGGTTTGCAGAATAGACTCTGCACCCAAGCTCTTTAAGGGCGCTGGAAAGGATCCTCTGATCCATTTCCAGCCCTTTGCCATTCTGAGAACTGATCACATTAATCTTTAAATCTCTGGCTTCTACCCTGACTATAAGCAAAAGAAATATCAGCATGCTAAAAAGCTGTATCATCGCAACCTAATGTCTTAGGCAATACCCACTTCTTTACATAGATAGACATCTTGGATCGCATGGAGAAGAGCTACCCCTTCTTTCATCGGACGCTGAAAAGCTTTCCTGCCGCTAATAAGACCCATTCCCCCTGCTCTTTTATTGATCACTGCCGTTTCTACAGCTTGAGAGAGATCATTATTTCCTGAAGGCCCACCGGAATTGATCAGCCCCATCCTCCCCATATAGTTGTTCGCTACCTGGTAACGAGTTAAGTCAATGGGATGAGAAGAAGAAAGTTCAGAATACATCTTCTCGGTTTGCTTGCCGAACTCTAAAGCTTTAAATCCTCCATTATTCGTGGGGAGCTTCTGCTTGATAATGTCAGCTTCAATTGTCACTCCTAGATGGTTTGCCTGTCCGGTTAAATCTGCAGCTTCATGGTAATCGGCATCAGCCGTTTTAAAAGCATTGTTACGCAGGTAGCACCACAAGACGGTTGCCATCCCCAGCTCATGCGCTCTTGCAAAAGCCTGGCTGACTTCAATAATCTGCCTATTGCTTTCTTGTGAGCCAAAATAGATGGTGGCGCCAACAGCTGCACAACCCATCTCATAGGCCTGTTCTACTTTTGCAAACAAGATTTGGTCATACTTGTTGGGATAACTTAAAAGTTCATTGTGGTTTAACTTAAGCAGCATGGGGATCTTATGCGCATACTTTCTTGCGACAGAGCCGAGTACTCCCAACGTCGTTGCCACGGCATTGCATCCTCCCTCGATAGCCAGCTGAATGATCTTCTCTGAATCAAAATAATCGATGTTTTTCGCAAAAGAAGCCCCGGCAGAATGCTCAATCCCTTGATCTACAGGAAGAATCGAAAGATATCCAGTATTTGCAAGTCTTCCAGTACCTAGCATCTGCTGCAAACTTTTTAACACGCGGATGTTACGGTCAGAACTAGCAAAGATACGGTCTACCCAGTCCGGCCCTGGGATATGTAAGTGTTCTTTAGGGATAGTCTTGCATACATGGCCTAATAAACGTTCAGACTGAGAACCTAGGATCTTTTGGATTTCAGAAAAAGACATAAGGAAAACCTCTCATGAATTTGAATAAAGTTGAATGTACTTGAGAAAGGATCTTTTTTAAAGCAGAACTTTCCCTTTGCTTTCCGGAACTCGGCGCTCAGCATAGTAGACAGTTGCAAAGCTCAACAAAGCAAAGAGAAAAAAAACAGCCTCGATCCCCCATCTCTGCACCAAATCTAAAAACGTCCAGGAAAGAATGGCGTTGCATGCCCAGTTCGCAGAAGTCGCCATGCTCAGAATTTTCCCACGAAAAGCCGTAGGACAGGCTTCAGCAATCACAAGTCCTAGTCCTATTGCAAAGCTGCCAACATAGGCCATGGCAACAACAATGTAGATGTGTGGAGAAAAATACCCTAAAAATAGAAAGAGGCTCAAACAAAGAAAAACCTTTGAGCCGTATCACTTGTGTCAGCAGTAAGAACGGTGATGCAGAATGTGGATAAATAAAATCTCAACTTTAACATACACAAAATAAACAACCTTAATAATTTGCAACACAAAATTGCATCATATTTCTGCTTTTCTTGCATGTCGTAATTTTTTCCTTACCTCGACTTTGTACAATTCCATGATCAACTCGCTGACGCTCGTCGATCATAAGATC
>CAMFIG010000021.1 GCA_945952445.1 uncultured Chlamydiae bacterium | reverse complement strand
TGTGTAAAATCGCCTAAGAATCAGTCGATCATTATTTTTCTAGCGGGAATTACTGCTAAATATGCAGATTATTTTCATGACGGCAGTTTATCGAGTAAGCAGACCACATTGCTGTGGTCAGCTCCTCTAAGAACCGTGCGTGAAAGTTTCCCCTCACACGGCTCAAGCCTTTCTAAGACCATTTTCGAGGGGTCCGGCTTCTCTTCATTTGTTTTCTCCTAATCCTCATCTGAAAATATTCAGCAAATTTTGGATCATATGGGTTGGCTTTTGCTTTGACTTTGATATGTTTCCTACTACTTCAGATACAGAATTTTCCCGTATAGCACTTTATTTCTCCCTTTGGGAATAAAGACGATATGATATTTACAATCCCATTTAGAATGGGCTAAACTTTCGTACGACGACGATGTTGTTTCCATAATTTTTCCTTTGTTAGTCCGTCAGACCAACAAAGAAAATATAACATCGTCGTCTTCTTATATCGTACCAAATCTTTAGGCAAAGCCTTATGAGCCCACTGGTCAAACCAGTGGCTTACCGCTCAATGAGTTATGGAATCTGCTGAAGTCAAAGTGTCAAAGTCGGGAGATTCGACCATTAATAGCTATGGTTGTCTAGCTTTACTTTCCCTCGGAATACGCGATAGATATAAAATCCATAGGCAAAAACCAATGGTAATCCTATTGCGACTATGATGAGCAGCGTCTTCAACGTAAGAGGAGAAGAAGAAGAATTTGCAATCACCAAGCTATACTGAGGATCTGTTGTAGAGCGAACCATCGTTGGGAATGTTCCAATAGCAAAAAGCGCTAAAAGAAGAATAATGCTGATGCAGGAGAAAATAAAAGCCCACCCATCGCTTCTTTTTTGGATCAATCTAGGAACATTGAGAATAGAAAGAAACGCCAAAACCGGCACAGCAAATAGAATCGGCATACGCTTCATATGATCCGTCATATGAGGCGCATATACAAAGGTTGCTATGGTCAGCACTACATATGCCACAAAGAAAGCGACAATGCTAGAAGTCGCCCACTTGCGGACTGTCTCATGCAAACTCCCCTCTGTTTTCATAGCAAGGTAGATAGCTCCATGCATTGTAAATAGCAAAACAGTCGTAATCCCGAGTAAAACGGGATAGGGCTTCAAAAAGACCCAAAAATGCCCCATAAACTCTCGATTTGCAGAAAGAGGGATCCCTTGGATTAGATTGCCGAATACCAAGCCGATGCCAAAAGAAATAATGATGCTAGCAACACAAAAAATTACATCCCAATTAGCTCTCCAGCGCTTCGATTCGTGCTTGCTTCGAAATTCAATTGCAACAGCACGCAGCATAAGTCCGAGTAACAATAGCATGACAAAATTGTAAAAAGAGGAAAAAATAGTTGCAAACACATCGGGAAATCCCGCAAATAAAGCTCCCCCTACGATGACAAGCCACACTTCATTCCCATCCCATACAGGGCCTATGGAGTTAAGCAACACTCTGCGTTCATTATCTTTCTTTACAAACAACAGTAAAGCCCCTACTCCCAAATCAAATCCGTCGAGAATACAATAAAAAATCAAAGCGGCTACTACTACAAGATACCATAAAACTTCTAATGTTATTGCATCCATGACTTACTCCTTTGGAACAGCGGCTGCTAAATTGCGATATACATCCATTTGTGGCTCTTTTCCCTCTGCTTCGGGTCCTGTTTGAATCTTGCGGTTGAGCAAGTATAAGAACAGCACAAGCAATGCAATGTAAATGCAAAAAAACATAATCAAAGAACCTAGTACTTGAGAAGCGACAATGGATTGAGACACACCATCTACAGTGCGAAGTACTTTGTAGACAATCCATGGCTGACGGCCTACTTCAGCAGTAAACCAGCCTGCTTGGTTAGCGATAAGAGGAAACAAAACAGAAACCACTAAGCCAGATAACAACCATTTCGATTTTTCCAAAAGTTTACGCTTCCAAGCTATCCAGCTCCAAATTACAAGGATAGTCATAAAACCCCACATCCAGATCATAATGTGGTAACTTTGGAATACAGGCTGCACTGGCGGCCATTCATCACGAGGAATCTGGTCTAATCCCATGATGGGAGCTTTTGGATCTCGAAACGTCAAAAAACTAAGAAGAGCCGGGATCTTGATCCCTTTTGTTGTCTGATTTTCTGTATCCACCCATCCAAGCATAGTAAGAGGAGCTTCTGATTGCGTGTGGTATATCCCCTCTATCGCCGCGAGTTTTGCCGGTTGGTTGACTGCTACGCCTCTTGCTGAAGAGTCTGCAGAAAATAGCTGAAGACATAAGACAATAGCCCCTGCAATGAGTCCCACTTTCATACACACTTTTGCAAAGTCTTGGTGTTTCTTCTTTAAATAATAGAAGGCGCTCACGCTAAGCACGAGAAAAATTCCGGAAAGCCAACAGCCAAGAACTACATGCGTAAGCCTATCGACAGAAGAAGGATTGAACACCATAGCCCAAAAATCTGTGAGAACAGCTTTTGCTTGCAACCCCTCACCTACAACTTTGAATCCGGTAGGAGTTTGCATCCAAGAATTGGCTACGACGATCCAAATTGCACTAAAATGCGCTCCCAAAGCTACTAAGCAGGTAGATAGGTAATGCATCCGATCGCTAATGCGGTTCCAGCCAAAGAGCATCAGGCCAAGAAATCCAGACTCTAAAAAGAACGCAAAAATCCCTTCCGCTCCAAGAGCACTGCCAAAGACATCGCCCACGAAACGGGAATAGGTGGCCCAATTTGTTCCAAAACCAAACACTTGCACAAGCCCCGTCGCTACGCCCAATGCAAAAGTAAGAGCAAAGACTCCAACCCAAAATTTAGTGATCCTTTTATATAAAGGTTTCTTTGTCTTAATGTACATCCCTTCAAAAATAACAAGCATCAGTCCAAGCCCGATACTTAGAGGGGGATATATATAATGGAACATACTCGTTAAGGCAAATTGGATCCTAGAAAAAAACACTGCGTCCATAGGTAGCACACCTTTTTTTAAAGCCACTTTTAATCATACGAACTGCGTTTTGAAAAGAAAAGTTTTTTATGAAAATTCTAAAAAATTATTCTCTTCAGGCCAAAACAGACAAAAACCATTTGACCTCATATCAGGAAATGCGCATAATTTCGAGCTTTCTTAACTGGTGGCATAGCCAAGCGGTAAGGCAGGAGCCTGCAAAGCTCCCATTCCTCAGTTCAAATCTGAGTGCCACCTTACATTATTCTTTGGAGCATATGCTCTACCTAATAGCAACCCCCATTGGCAATCTTTCCGATCTTACATATCGCGCTGTTCTTACCATGCAGCAATGCGACTATCTGCTTTGCGAGGACACGAGAAAAAGTTCTATTTTACTCCAGCATTATCAAATCCGCAAACCACTCCAAAGCTTTCATCTACACAATGAAAAAGAAAAACTTCCCAAAGTCCTTCAAGATCTACGCACTGGTATGCAGATCGGACTGCTTAGTGATGGGGGAACTCCGGGAATTTGCGATCCTGGACACCTATTAATTGCAAGCTGCATCCAAGAAGAACTCCCCTTTACAGCACTTCCCGGCCCTTGCGCTCTCATCCATGCTCTGCTTCTATCCGGAATGAAGACCCACCCTTTTCAATTTTTAGGCTTTCTTCCGAGGAAAGAAAACGAGATCCTCCATCTTTTACCTTTCGTCCTTTCCTATCCGGGCGTTTCTATTTTTTACGAAAGCCCTCAAAGAATCTCCGCCACTTTGCACATCTTATCTAAAGCAGCCCCTCGCACACACGTAGCTGTAGTACGGGAGATGACAAAAACATTTGAAGAAGCAATCCGTCTTCCTGCAGAAGAAGCCTACCGATATTTTGCCGATCACCCTCCTAAAGGGGAAATCGTCCTCATTATAGAGGGTTCTATGGAAGAGCCACTTCCCTCATCTCCGGAAGATCTCATCCAGGAGCTACAAACCACCTATAAACTTTCTCTAACAGATGCCATCAAGACCGCAGCCCATTTGTATAAGGTGCCCAAGCAGCATCTCTATAAGAGATTTCATACTCAAGACATAGCAGAGAACTAGCACTTCGCTTGCACGTCTGCTAAATAAATAAGAAAAACGTTGCGAAGAACCCCTATTTTTCATACTATGGTGAGTTCAGAAAAGCATCCAGGATAAAGCCATGCAAACCTATGTGATTCATCTGGAATCCGGTCAAATCCACGCAGGTTTTTTTCAAAAAGACTCCTTACAATCAACTTTCTCAGGGGATGCTCCGTCTCTGATTCCGTTTCTGCAGAATCATCCGCACGACCATGTACTTCTAGCCAGTTCTTCTTCCGAAATAGAACAACCTATTTCCGAGCTCTTACAAACACATGGGATCTCTTTTGAGAAATTGGATTTCTCTCAACTCAATATCTCATTTGCAGAAAACCTTCCAGTCTCTGCCAACATTATCGCTACCCTCTACGGAGCTCTACGCCATTTCCCTCAGAACGACTGCTTGGTAGTTTCCCTAGATCACGAGATCTGCTTTGATTTGGTCACCAAAGAAGGCGTGTATCGAGGGGGAGCTACATTTCCCTCTCCTTATGCAAAACAAAAGCCCCTCTCTTCTATCGGAGAGTCGCTCTCTGCACAAAACACTATCGGCAACTACTATGGCACACTAGGGGCAATTGAACGGATTATTTTTGAAATCAAGCAAGAAGCGGAACATCCAGGCTCCGTACAAGTTCTAGCGACTAGCTCGGAACCTTTTGCTGAAATGACACAAGATCTACAAGAATGGGTGGATTGTATCGATCCACACCTCACCTTAATTGGACTCCATGAGATCCAAAAAGAACATCTACTTACAAAGGAGAAATCTTTATGACAGCTCGAGAACTAATTTTCGAAGAAGAAGCTAGGCAAAAACTTCGCGAGGGAATCGACAAACTTGCAGAAGTTGTCTCTGTAACCCTTGGTCCTAAAGGAAGAAATGTAGGACTTCAGGCAAGCTGGGGCGCACCTACCATTACAAATGATGGCAACAGCATTGTCAAAGATGTGGAACTCAAGGACCAATATGCCAATATGGGCATTGCGATGGGCAAAGAAGTTGCCAGCAAAATGAAAGAAAAATGCGGAGATGGAACGACTACAACTCTTCTTTTATTAAAAGCTCTTGTCCAAGGCGGGATTAAAAACATCTCCTCAGGAAGCAGCCCAATCCACATCAAACGCGGAATGGAAAAAGCAGTTGAAGCAATCGTAAAACAGCTCGAGTCAAATGCAATCAATATCCAAAAAGAGTCAGAAGTAGAGCAAATTGCCATCGCAGCCGCCTCGGGTAATGCCGATATCGGCCGGATGATCTGCAATGCAATTCACAAAGTGGGAAAATCCGGCGTCATTACCATCGAGGAAGGCAAAGGAACAGAAACAACGATCGAAACCGTAGAAGGCATGCAGTTTGATCGCGGCTACACAAGCGCCTATTTCTGTACGAATGCTGAAAAGATGATTGCAGAAATGCAAAATCCTAAAGTTCTCGTCACCGATAAGAAAATCTCTTCCATCCAAGAAATCCTATCTATCTTGCAAGCAACTGCTGCGAGCGCACAAGAACTTCTCATCATTGCAGATGACATTGAAGGAGATGCTCTTTCTACCCTCGTCGTCAACCGCTTACGAGGCACTCTGAAAGTATGCGCAGTAAAAGCTCCTGGATTTGGAGACAGAAGAAAAGCTCTGCTTCAAGACATTGCTACACTCACGGGTGCTACACTCGTTACCGAAGATGCAGGCATTTATCTAAAAGATGCTTCTACAGAAGTTCTTGGATCTGCAGAAAAGATTCTTGTGACAAAAGAAAAAACAACAATCATTAATGGCAGTGGAAAGCCCAAAGAAATTACAGCGCGGATCCACCAAATCGAAGCTGAAATCAAAACAACCACCAGCTCATACGACAAAGAAAAACTCGAAGAGCGCAAAGCTAAGCTCACCGGCGGCGTTGCTGTCATTCGAGTAGGTGCACCTACTGAACCTGAGATGAAACAGAAAAAGCAAGTCTTCGAAGACAGCTTAAGCTCCACAAGAGCCGCTCTAGAAGAAGGGATCGTACCTGGCGGTGGAATTGCTCTTTTGCAAGCAAGCCAAGCCGCACTAGGGTTAAAACTCTCCTCTGAAGAGGCTGTAGGAGCCCAGATCGTCTTAAAAGCCTGCGAAGCTCCTGCAAGGACAATTATTTCCAATGCAGGGTTCGACAGCTCTGTGATCTTAGAACAAATCCAAGCAAAGAAAGGCAACTACGGATTCAATGTCGTCACAGAACAAGTAGAAGATCTGATTCAGTCCGGCATCGTAGACCCTACAAAAGTCGTAAAACATGCTCTTCTATTTTCTTCTTCCACAGCAGGCATCGTTCTGCTATCGGAAGCCTTAATTGGCAATGCTCCGGAAGAAGAGCCTAAACAATAATGAAAATCCCGGAGAGAGTTTCTCTCCGGGATTCCATCTTTATGGCAAAAGCGATTATTTTCCCCGCAAAAGGCATCGGCGACGCTCTGTTAATGATGATTGCATCGCAATCTCTACAACAACACGGTTACCACCCTATCATGTGCCACCCTTATTTACCCCAGCTGCAATCCTGGTTTCCTCGGCACGAAATCTCAAACCTAGAAAAAACTGCATTTTGCCTAGATAGAGCCGACCTCATTCTTCTTGAAAATGACAACAGCTCGTTTAGCAAAGAGCTTATCTTGCAAAGATCGTCGGGAAAACTCTCCCAGCTTAGCGTCCTCTACCCCACATATTCCGCGAAAAAACACGGCCCTTTACACCCTTTAGATTTGGCATTTGATCCCACTCAATCGATGGCTGATAACATAGCGCAGTCCATGGCACGACTTTTAAGCCTTCCTTTATCCTCTAAAAATAATGGTCTTATCCCGCCTCCAAATCTCATTCACCGCAAAGAAAATAGGCGTGTTCTAATCCACCCAACAAGCAGCGATCCTAAAAAAAACTGGACTCCTCAGCAAT
Source organism: uncultured Chlamydiae bacterium (assembly GCA_945952445.1). Classification (GTDB taxonomy): domain Bacteria; phylum Chlamydiota; class Chlamydiia; order Chlamydiales; family Rhabdochlamydiaceae; genus CAMFIG01. The sequence continues at coordinate 32,581 of CAMFIG010000021.1, read as the reverse complement.
TTCTCTTACTTGGCCACAAAATCCACTCCTTAGGATATGAAGTACAATTCATTACAAGCATCCAGGAACACGCTTCTTGGCAAACACACCTCCAAGCACGTTTTCCCTTGGTCTCTTTTCCTTGCCTATCGGAGCTTGCTGCATGGATTTATGAATCGGGATATCTGATTGGAAATGACTCTTTAGCAGGTCATCTGGCTTCGAATTTAAACATCCCTACACTGATCCTTGCAGACGATGCAAAGAGAATGCGCCTTTGGCGCCCTGGATGGCTGAAAGGAGAGGTTCTAACCCCTCCCCTGTGGCTTCCGGGCAAGATCCGGAAAATGCGTTGGCAACCCTGGGTTCCCACCTATAAGGCACTAAGAAGTTTCCACAAGCTTTTGCGCTCGGCGTAAGGCCGGGTCTATATGCGGAAAAATATTTTCTAATCCAACCAGCTGATCAAGCCCAAATTTTGCAATCGCCTGTGCCGTAGCCCCACGCACTCCTGAAAGAATTAAAACAGTCTTATCCTTATGACACTTATAATAAAATTCTTTTAATGCATGCATTCCGCTCGCATCGATTACAGGTACTTTTCTCATTCTCAAAATAAATACAAGAGGAGGCTTTTCGAGCTGTTGCAACACATCTTTGAGACTATCTGCAACCCCAAAGAAAAAAGGCCCATTGATTTCATACACCTCAACACCTAAAGGCACTTGTTTTTTTACAATTGCATCCGGATCTTCCACTTCTTTTAGAGCCTCCTCATCAACTAAAATAGCCGACATAGACACTACTCCGGAAAGATCGCTCATTCTCTTCATAAAGAGGAAGGCAGCCAAAATCATCCCCACTTCTACAGCAACGGTCAAATTAACAAATACGGTTAAAAAAAAAGCGCATAGCAAGACTCCTACATCTCCTATGGGAGCCTTAAATAGATGAGTGAAATGAGACACCTCGCTCATATTCCACGCTACCATTATCAAAACAGCAGATAAAGCAGCTAACGGGATCTGGCTGACAACCGGGGATAAACATAACAAAACCACAAATAAGGTCGCAGCATGCACCATCCCTGCCAAGGGGGTAACCGCTCCTGTTTTGATGTTAGTTGCAGTTCTTGCAATCGCTCCCGTCGCCGGAATGCCGCCAAAATAGACCGATCCAATATTTGCAATGCCTTGAGCCAATAGCTCACAATTGGATTTGTGTCTTCCTCCCATCATCCCATCTGCAACCACTGCTGATAAAAGAGATTCAATCCCCGCAAGCAAGGCGATCGTAATCGCATCGGGAATCAGATTCTGAATTATACCCCATTCTAAAGAAATCGCAGGTAGAGAAGGTACAGGCAAACTGTGCGGGATCTCTCCAAAACGAGTAGCAATCGTTTCTACAGGCAAGTGAAAGATCGAACACACAAGCGTCGCTAAAACAATGGCTGCAATCCCCCAAGGAACTCTCGGAATATATTTCCTTAAAAGCAAAATAACAATTAAAGTTCCCAAGGCAACTGCAAACGTCATTGGATTCCAGCTATGCCTTGCAGAAAAAAAAGCCCCCCATTTTTGTATAAATCCTGAGGGTTCTTGCATTAAGGAAAGTCCAAAAAAGTCTTTTATTTGAGAAGAGAAAATAAGCACAGCAATCCCTGTAGTGAACCCTGTAGTCAAAGGATAAGGGATATATTTGATCAACGTCCCAAGACGGCAGAGCGCCATGACTATTAAAATAACACCCGCAAGCAACGTCGCTATTGCAAGGCCTGTATATCCATGCCTTTGAACAACATCAAAGACAATGACTACAAAAGCCCCTGTAGGGCCACCAATCTGCACACGGCTGCCTCCAAATAAAGAAATCAGAAAACCTGCAATGATCGCAGTAAATAATCCCTGTTCAGGCCTCACCCCAGAAGCAATCGCAAAGGCCATCGCTAAAGGAAGAGCCACAATTCCTACAGTCACCCCTGCAAAAAGATCTTTTTTACACCATGCTTTCTGATATTGTCGAAAAAGCAACCAGCTTTTTGGGACAAATTCACACCAATACTGTTTTGAAATGAAAGAAAAAAAAGTAGGAGACACAAGACAAACCTCCCGGATAAGCTACGATGGATATATTCAAGACGTATTACATACATTTGATTAAAAAAAATCAAAGATGAGTAATCTTGGCAATTTTCAAGATAATCCTCCTTTTGATTTCTTTCCAAGCAAAAGAACCTTCATCACGATTTAAATAATGTTTTTACAAAAGCATTGCAAACATTATAGAAGATCTCTAGTGTGAGGTTTACATAAGTATTTATAACCTCAGGGTAGCTATTATGAATAAAAAAAAACAACCAGCACCGCGCCGTGTAACAAAACGGATAGAAAAAGAAGTAAAAAAAGGTTTAAAAAAAGCAGCCACGGAAAAACCATTGATTGCTCGAGTATTCCCTAAACTATCGAGCCTACTCTCCCCCTCTCCGAAAAAGAAGGCGCAAAAACAGGAAGAATCTCTTACAGGCATGCTTAGCAGCATGACAAGAAAAAAGGCAAAATCCCGCAAGAAAGTTGCAAAACGAGCTTCTCCAAAAGAAGGAATTGTGGGATCTACCCCAGCAAACCCTCATTCTGAAGGACTTCGTTGGATGAAAACCGTTCAAAAACAAACTGTAGACTCCAGTAAAAAACTATCAAAAAAATTATCGAAAAGAAAAGCATAAAGTTTTCGTTCACAGAAAGGCCAACATAGTGTACAATTTGTAAGAATTTTATTTTGTACACTATGTTCCGATTAGCTCATATTTCAGATTTGCATTTTTCTCAAGTTTCTTGGAATCCATTACAATTTTTTTCCAAGAGATGGGTAGGCAATTGGAACTTGATTCTCCGAAGAAAAAGAGAATTCAATCCCGAAGTGTTGCTCGATGCTCTTATCGAAAAACTCTTATCGGAACAGGTTCATGGCGTTGTCATCTCAGGAGACCTTAGCTGCACTTCTTTAGAAAAAGAATTTCTCCAAGCTTCCAATTTTATCGATAAGCTACGTTCCGCAGCACTTGAAGTCATTGTTTTACCAGGCAACCATGACCACTACACAAAATCTGCTTACAAAAATGAAGTGTTCTACCAGTTTTTTCAGCAGCCTCTTTCCCTGCCAGGATTTTCACTGAAAAAAAATCGGATCTTTGTCAAGCATCTAGACGGAGCCTGGTGGTTCATTGGAATGGATACTGCATTGCCAACTTCTCTTTTTTCCTGCCACGGGAATTTTTCAGAGCAGATTGAGCTGCAGCTAGAAAAAGCGCTCTCTCAGCTTCCCGAAGATGCCTATGTAATTATAGCAAATCACTTCCCCATTTTTACGCAAGAACACGAATCCCGTCATCTTCAAAGAGACGATGCTTTAAAAGCTCTCATGAAACGACATCCTAAAATAAAATTGTATCTACATGGACATACACATCGCCACTGTATCGCAGATTTGCGCAATGCTCAGCTTCCAATCATCTTAGACAGCGGATCGGTCACCCATAAAACGCGGGGCAGCTGGAATTTATTGGAATGCCGAGATCAAGCTTGCCTCGTCCAAGCATTCCAATGGAAAAACCAAAGCTGGACCTCCGCTTCTCTCACCCACTTTACTTGGTAATCCGATGTCAGAAGAAAATGTTTGGTATCAGCAAGGGCTCCCTTTTAAATGCACCGAATGCGGACAATGCTGCACAGGAAGTCCAGGATACGTCTGGGTCAACTCTGCAGAAATTGCACAGATCTCCTCCTACCTTGGAATTTCAGAAGAAGAATTTGTTCGTAAATACACCCGCAGGGTTGGTCACTATCTCGCCTTGTTAGAGCATCCTAAAAACTACGATTGTGTATTTTTGCAAGGAAAGCACTGCACGATATACCCAGTCCGCCCCAAACAATGCAAAACTTTCCCTTGGTGGCCCGAACACCTCACCTCCCCCGAGGCCTGGCAAGAAGCAGCCCATCGTTGTGAAGGCATAAGTCAGCAAGACACCGAAATTGTCCCTCTAGAAGAGATCCAAAAACACCTTTCTTAGAATCTCTTCTTCTGCTATGAAAAGCGTATCACGCTTAATCTAAAGGGTAGTCTTATGGATCCATCCATTCAACAACGCATACAATCTTGGCTTGAAGGACCTTTTGATCAAAAGACAAAAGAAGAAATCCATAGACTACAAGCATCCAACCTCCAAGCATTGGCAGATGCTTTTTATACAGATCTTTCATTTGGAACTGGTGGGCTGAGAGGCCTTATGGGTGTCGGCCCAAACCGCATGAATATCTATACCGTCAGAAGAGCCACACAAGGACTTGCCTCTTATCTTAAAAAACAATTTCCGAAGATCTCGATTTCTGTACTCATCGGATTCGATTCTCGGCATCACTCTCATGAGTTTGCCCAAGAAGCAGCTTCAGTATTGACAGCGAATGGAATCCACGTCTTTCTACTCAAAGAGATCAGACCAACTCCCTACGTTTCTTTTGCATGCCGATACCATCATTGCCAAGCAGCCATTATGATCACAGCTTCCCACAACCCCAAAGAATACAATGGCTATAAAGTGTATTGGCAAGATGGAGCCCAAGTAGTCCACCCTCACGATACAGGGATCATGCAAGAGATCGAATCCACGGCTCACTTTCAGCAGATTCCAAAAGAGCCGAAAGCTTCTTGTGAAATCGTCGACACCTCCTTAGACCTCGCCTATTTAGAAGCGATCGCTCCCTTGCAGCACTTCCCCAATCTTGCCCAAAAAGAAGGAAAGGACCTTAAGATCGTATATACCAGCTTGCATGGCACAGGAATCACTATCGTTCCAAAAGCCCTAGCAGACTGGGGATTCACTTCTCTTCTTCCAGTCGAAAAGCAGGTCATCCCCGATGGAGACTTTCCGACAGTTCACTATCCCAATCCTGAATATAGAGAAGCCTTAAGCCTCGGCATACAGCTATTAGAAAACTCCCAATCAGACATTTTATTAGCTACAGATCCCGATGCAGACCGCCTAGCGATTGTAGCTATGCATCACAACAAACCTATCCCCCTCAACGGCAACGAAACAGCCTCTCTCTGCGTTGAATACCTCTGCACAATTCTTAAAGACAAGATGCCCCCAAAACCCGCTTTTGTTACAACCATTGTATCTTCCGATTTAATCCCAACAATCTGCGAACACTTTGGCGTCCATTGCGAAAAAGTCTTAACCGGCTTTAAGTACATCGGAGAAAAAATCCACGATTGGGAACAACAATCTTCTTATTCCTTTGTATTTGGAGCCGAAGAGTCTTATGGGTACTTGATGGGAACTCACGCCCGAGATAAAGATGCAATCATCTCCTCTTGCCTTCTTGCAGAAATGGCTCTTTACTGCAAAAAGCAGAGTAAGACTCTCATAGATTTTCTCTATGCCACCTATCAGAAATATGGCATCTTTCGAGAAAAACAAGACTCTTTGGAATTCACGTCTGGAAAAGAGGGAATGGAAACAATGCAATCTTGGATGGAGTCTCTTCGCAACTCTCCACCGAAAGAGATCTGCGGCCAACCGATAACAAGCATAGAAGACTATCAGCAGCTTCTAAAAAAAGATCTCCTTTTAGGCACCCAAACACCCCTTTTTCTGCCTAAGTCCAATGTCTTATTGTTTCGACTGGCAAATGACAGCAAACTCGTAATCCGTCCTTCTGGAACAGAACCTAAGTTAAAAATCTATGCAGGAGTGCGCCAAAAGGATTTTGTGACAATAGAAGAAGGAATCCGACAAGCCGATCTTTCTCTAGAAACCCTCCTCCAAGCTCTCCGATCTCTTTTCCACACACCATGAACTATGAGCTCGCTTATATCTCAGGAGCTACTTCGGGCCTAGGAAGAGCTCTTTGCTTTTTCCTTGCCAAACAGAAGATCCCTCTCTTTCTAACAGCGAGAGACTCCAAAGCTTTAGAATCTCTCCATGAAGAACTCTCTGCTCTAGTACCTGTCATTAGCTTGTCTGCAGACTTAAGGAAAAAAGAAGACATTGCTTCTTTGATCGCATCCATCCACTCTAAAACACCCGATTTGGTGATTAACAATGCAGGACTCGGACTCTATGGAGATGTGCTTACCTATTCTTTAGAAGAACAGATGGAAATCCTTGAGGTAAATGCTCTTTCTCTTTCTCAGATTACAATTGAAGCTGCGAGGGCTCTTGTACAGAACAAGAAAAAAGGAACTATTCTAAACATTGCATCGGCAGCCGCCCTATTTACCTACCCTACATTTGCTATATATGCCGCCTCAAAAGCCTATGTACGCCACTTCTCGCTTAGCTTGAGACAAGAACTGCTTCCTTATGGGATTCAGGTCTTAGTAGCTTGTCCCGGTCAAATCGAAACCCCCTTTCGAACAAAAGCTGCAAAAAGAAAAATTAACGAAAAAGACTGTCTCACAATGACTGCAGAGAAAGCTGCAGCTCTATTATGGAAGCAAATCCAAAAGCAAAAGCCCCATATGGTGATTGACTGGCGATACCGTATTCTCTGCAGGATTGCAAAGATACTGCCCTCTTTTCTCATTACGCGCTATCTACGCAGAGCTCTTGCTCTGCGCTATCACCCAAGGACATTTTCTTCTTTCTAAAAAAATACTATCTTATGGACTTTCACTTTCTCGATGGAAGCGGCGAAGATCCACCGGTAACGTGCGAGGAGGAGAAGGAATAATAAAGCGTTCTTTTCTTACATATTGCATAAATAGATCTAGAACCTTTGCATCCAAAACTTTTGTATCCTCCAAACGACTCTCACTTAAACGAGATCTCATCTCGCACATTTCTGCGTCCGATACTGTTCCGTGGAATACATAATCTCGCAACGGCTTTAAAGGTTTGCCAGATCCGATCCATATCGCACCACCATCCTGTTCCGGTCTTCTTTCAACCCGTGTAAGAGTTGGCTGGTCAGAAGCTAAATGCGCTAAAGATACTGTCACTCCCCAGGATCCGAACTGCAACTCTGGGTTCGTAGATACAAAAGCACCTTCATAGGCAGCTTGGTGCTCCACTCTGATTCCGCTTTCAAGGATGGAAACAACCGCTTCAGAAGTTCTTGTCGCATGGAAAAATCTTTGTACCGGCATTGACCTTCCAGCCTGAATGGATGCAAGATGCTCTAAAGCAAATGCATGTACCTTATGCAACAGGTCTCTATCCACAGAAGGCAGAAGCAAGTCTTCATTAATCTTCACGATGACTTTTGTTAGTAGAGCCTCTTCTGATGCCACTGTAGTTTCAACCGCATCTCCTTCTGTGTCCATAAAGTAACGCTGATAACATAACTCCTGCAGCTTCTTATACCTACCTGTTTGTACGGACGGATCTGTCATCAAAGCGTTGAAAAGATTTTCCCTCTGCTGAGGCTGAGCGTAGGTAAGCGCCTGTTTTATAACCCCGTCTAGAACTCTTAAAGCCCGGGACCTGCTATGAGAATCCGGGAAAACCGATATTTTTTCTTCCAGCTCGCTATATAAAAAAAATGCATCTGCATTAAAAATATCTAACAGGTATCTTTGTCCGACTTTCCTATACTGAAAAACACTCGTATCCAAAGTGTCTAATTTTGCCAGTAGATTATCCTTGCTGACCTCTTCAACCAACAACGATTTCAACTCCGCTATAAGCTTTTTGCATTCTTGTACTTCTATAGGCTCACTAGGAGCTCCAAACAGGTTTCTTGCAGAAGCAACAGGAGCAGATCGAATCCCGAGTTTTTTCATCTCAGGAGAAATTCCTGTAGAAGCTTCCCAAAGACGTTGTTTTTTCGGAGGAGTCTTTGGAAGCGGTTCATCGTCAGGGTCTTCCGATAGACTATCTTTTCTTTTTGGAACAGCTGTCGAGGTTTGTTGTTGCAAAGGCATAGATACTACTGAATGCCATCGAGTTGGAGAAAGAGCCATATTAATTTGTCCTAAAAATTGAAATTTAGGCAAATGAATTTAGACAAAATAAAAGATAATCTCAACTCAAAATAAAACTAGACTCTGGATGGGTATTTAACTCGCAGATGCCTTGTTACTAAAAGGGCTCTGACAATCGCTTTTTTTACTGTTCCAAGCTCCTCAAACGTGAGCTGACACTCATCAAACTGCCCCTCTTCTGCCTTCTCAGACACGAGCTTATCCACCATATCTTGCAAGATTTCTTCTGTAACCTCATCCAAAGAGCGAGATGTAGCTTCTACCGTATCTGCAATCATAATCAAAGCAGATTCTTTTGTATGAGGCTTGGGACCGGGATAGCGAAACAATTTTTCATTCACCTTGCTAGCATCTCCTTCCATCTGTTCTATCTGTTTGCAATAAAAATAGTAGACAAGAGTCGTCCCATGGTGCTCACGGATCACATCAATAAAGCTCTGCGGCAAATGATATTTTTTTGCCAAAGCCTCACCTTCCGACACATGAGAAATAATGACATGCGTCGATTCTAAAGGAGTCAAAAGCTGATGGATATTGAATCCCCCTAATTGATTTTCTGTAAAATAATGAGGATTGAATAACTTTCCAATGTCGTGATAAAGAGTAGCCACCCGACAAAATAGGTCATTTGCCCCAATAGCCCGCGCCGCAGCCTCAGCGAGGGTTCCCACCACCAAGCAATGTTGATAGGTTCCCGGAGCCTCCAAACTCAACCTACGAAGCAATTCATTGTTGGGATCCATATACTCCATTAAAGTCATGTCCGTAACCACCTTGAAAGTCGTTTCAAACAAAGGAAGGAGCCCAACAACTAAAATGGCAGTCACCGTCATAAATCCAAAAGTGCACATCACATCCGCTAAAAGGTCTACATTCACAAAAGTATTACTGACAAGATTGAATGAGAAGAGGACAGGCATACAAGCAAGAAAGACTTTTCCACATACTTCAAAGACCTCTTTCCTCTTATGCAAAGAACGCGCAAACATAATCGTGCACATCGAAGCAATCAAATTTAATATCAAAAACCGATCATACTCAAATGTGAGCCCAACGCTGATGATTACAGAAAGAAAAATCGAACTAAATAAAGCGATCCTTGCCCCTAATAAAACGCAGAGTAATAGAGAGGCAAAAGGGACAACAAGAGGAAACCGCACCACTTCAATCAGATTATGGCCCTTATAAAGCAAAATAAATTCCGTCGCTTTTGCTAGCAATAAAGTCAAGATGGCAATTACAGCCAATAAAGTAAGTTTGCGAAAAGAACGAAATAGTTCTGCATGATAAATCTTTAAATAGACTGCTGTCAAAAGAGCAATCATAAGACTTAAAAGAACACTGCCAATCATAGAGGGATAACTCCATAGATTGCGTGAATTTCCTAAAGCATTTTTCATGGCTTGCAGCATCATAACGTGCTTTAAAGTTACTTTTTCGCCAGGATCGATAATATGGCTTCCAGCTAGCACTTGCGTATACTGCTGAGGCACTGAATCCTGTGCATACTGCTTGAGTCTTCTTTCAAGGCCTATGTCTTGTTGTAAAGACCAATGTTGTCTAGAAAAAAATAGTAAGATTGTATTTGCTAAGTCTTTGGGATAACGAGAAGGCGGAAGAGCTACTTCTTCGAGATGATTCCAATAAGAAGCATCTATCAACTCTCTATTCTTTTCAGAAGAAACCTCATAAAAATTATCTGAAGAATATGCCATCTCATGCATCTTTTGCAGAGTGCGACTATCTGCAAAGCGAGTTTCCAACATGTACTCTTCTAAAGACTCGACAGCCTCATAGACTTCTTCGAATGTGGATTTTGGCAGTGTTTTTCTCCAGGAAGGATCTCGAATAAGATGTTCTTCAAAAGCATTGACCATCTGATGAATCTGCTTGCTGTCAAATTGGTAAACACTCCCGACATCCCGGCTTGCCTGCTGGCGCAACACTAGCGTCAATTCATCATCCGGAAAATCAAATGGCACCTGGGCTATTACATATTGCTGAGCAATCGAATTTATCTCGAGAACCTCCACTTTGATTTCTCGGAAATGGAGAAAAAAGGTGAGCATTGCGACAAAGATAAGACCAAGCAGGATTCTCCATCCTATGAAAGCTTGACCCATCCAATCACGCCACGCGCGTCGAAAAGAAGACTGTTCACTAAGGGGATCATGCATGAGAGATAAGTCCTATAGAGGGGGTTCCTCAGAGCTCATTTTAGCGCAGAGGAAAAATTTCGAAAAAGACTTTCTTTCAAAAAAAATCCTTATTAGGACGAAAACTTCCCTTTATGCTAGCATGAGAAGGGTTCCGAAGAATCCACGTATTTGCTTGAGCGGGCTTTTAAAGGCACGTAGCCTGGCAATCTGTTTAGGAAAACATTAAAGTACTATTTAATTTAAGGAGCAACGCTGTCGATATTATGAATCAAAGCACTCCCTATCAAGGAATTTCTCGCAAATATCGGCCACAGACCTTTTCCAGCGTAGTAGGTCAGGAAGCAATTGTCACTACTTTGAAAAATGCCATTCGGCTCCATAAAACCGCCCAAGCCTACCTATTTTGTGGAATGCAAGGTACAGGCAAGACAACGCTTGCCAGGGTCCTGGCTAAAGCTCTTAACTGCCACAAACTCTCCTCTCAAGAAGAACCTTGCAATGAATGTCCTTCCTGCCGAGACATCATAGAAGGAAGAAGCTTAAATGTCTTAGAGATAGATGGAGCTTCCCACCGAGGCATTGATGACATCCGCCAGATCAATGAAACTGCAAGCTATGCTTTTGTCGGGAAATATAAGATCTACATCATCGATGAAGTGCACATGCTAACCAAAGAAGCATTCAATGCCCTTCTCAAGATTCTAGAAGAACCTCCTGTAAATGTGAAATTTTTCTTTGCAACAACAGAACCGCATAAAGTCCTGCCCACAATCATTAGCCGATGCCAAAGATTTGACTTACAAAGAATCGCTCCGGTTAAGATTTCCCAAAAACTCAAACAAATTGTTTTAGATTCTGAAATTCCCTATGAAGAAGATGCCCTACATATGCTTGCTAGCTTATCGGATGGATCGCTTCGAGTAGCAGAGTCGCTTCTCGACCAAGCACTCAGCTTTTCACATGGGATCTTGACAACGACTTCTATCACCTCTTCTCTTGGCCTGATGCCATCAGAAGATTTTTTTGCATTAGATAAAGCTTTTGCAGAAGAAAACTTATCCTACGCATTCACATTGACAGCTCGTATTTTCTCTACAGGAAAAGACCTCTCTTATTTCTTAGATTGCCTCTTAAGCCATTATCGCAATGTATTATCGATCCAATTAAAGCAAGCCTCTGAAGAGATCCCTACTTACCTGATTCCAAAATATGGAGAATCTGCACAATGCTATACACAAGAACAATGCCTCTACATCTTGGATTACCTCATGCATTGGCACTCTCACATACAGAAGACCTCATTCAAACGAGTTACTCTTGAAATGCTGCTACTGCATATCCTCCGCAGCAAACAACGAGTACCTATTGAGCGGATTGTGAGCAAATTGCAGAGCTTAGAACAAGCTATTTCCCAAAAATCGGAAACGGTTCTAGTCTCCCCTCCCCAGCCTCAAAAATCTCCAACTCTTGAGGAGCCCAAACCAAAACAACCTGAATCAATCAAAGCAGCGCTCGATTCGCCAAGCGTAAAACCGCAAAGCCATTATGACACCCTCATGCGTTTTGCTTCTGTCGAATTAGAAGGTGTCTTAACAAAAGAAATAAGATAATAGGAGTATTATTATGGGTAGTGGATTTTCCAAAATGAAAAAGCAAGCTCGCCTGCTAGAGCAACAAATGGAAAAAATGCAGGATGAGATGAAAAATAAAACCGTGGTAGGATCAAGCGGTAATGGACTGGTAACTGTTACCTTATCCGGAGAAAAAGAGTTAAAAAGCATTAAAGTCAAACCGGAATGCGTCGACTTACAAGATCTAGAAGGACTCGAAGATCTAATTACAGCAGCCTTTGCTGATGCTTATAACAAACTCAAAACAGATTCCCCCCTTGGACTACCGGGTGGACTCTCACTCCCTTTCTAATCCAAGGCTTGCCATCTCCCTGCACATCAAGTCGGGATCACGACTGGCTTCTAGTAGAGCGTGGGAAATCTCCAAAGGAGAACTCATTTGCAATACCCTGCGAGCCAGTTTAAAAGCTTCTAAGAGAACGCACTGGCGGATGGCTTTTTTTATGAGGGGAATATAGCGCGGAGAACAAGAAAAATTATGGATCCCCAATCCCAATAAGAGCGGCACAAACAGGGGATTTGAGGCTATCTCTCCACAGATTGTGACAGGCTTATTTTGCCTCTTTGCCTCTACAACTACCATCTTGATCATCCGAATCACACTCGGATGAGCTGGGTATAAACAATCGCTCATAGCCGGATTGCTTCGATCCATCCCTAAGGTATACTGTACTAAATCATTTGTTCCAATAGAAAGAAAATCGACTTCTCTCGCAATTGCATCGCATATAAAAACCACGGAAGGAACTTCCACCATGCAACCAATTGGGAAATTTTGCGACCCAATCAGGTTTTGCTCTATCAACTCTTGCCTTACCTCTTGGATGATTTTCTTGGCTTCAAGCACCTCGTGAATATCTGAGACCATTGGAAGCAATATTTTCACATTGGCTCCATTCCCCGCTCTCATAATAGCTCTGATTTGCGTGCGAAAAATCGATAGATGGCGAAGTAAAAAGCGTATTCCGCGACATCCCAATACTGGATTTGTTTCCTTTTCATGCTCTAAAAAGAGTTCTGGGTTTTTATCCCCTCCAATATCGAATACCCGGATGACTATAGGCAAACGATTCGCTTTTTGCACGAGCTGCAGATAGGTCTGAATCTGCTCTTCTTCCGATAAGAAAACGGTGTTTTTTTCCAAAAAAAGATATTCCGAACGAAACAACCCGATCCCTTCAGGACGATAATTTTGCATCTCTTCCAAATCTAATAAATTCCCGACATTCGCAAAAGTATGAACCCTGTATCCATCCATTGTCTCAGTATGATAATGAACATCTTGCTGCAACAGCTGGTATGTTGTTTTCAACCGCGTTTTTCTTTCGCGATAATTTTCTAAAGTAGCTTCGGTCGGATGGAAAATGATCTCTCCTGTTTGCCCATCTACAATGACATAACCTCCTTTTGCTTTTTCCAAAAGGCTCATATCAATACTGGACACATAAGGAATCCCCTTAGCTCTGGCGATAAGTGCTGCGTGAGAATTTCCCCCTCCGCTTTGAGTAATAAAGGCACTGACTCGCGAAGCGTGGATCGCTGCTGTATGAGAAGGGATTAACTCTTTAGCAAATACAATAGAGTTTTTGGGAATGTCAGCAAAGTTAAACGAAGTCTTGTGACTTAAGTTACCTAATATCCTTTTCGATAAATCCAGAAGATCGATTACTCTCTGCTGAAAAAAAACATCTTTAATTTTACTGAATTTTTTTTCATATTCGCTCACTATACCACTAAAAACAGCCTCGGCATTTTTTTTTAAACTACAGATCCTCTCTTCTACCTGAGTCGTGATAGATGGATCTTCCAGCATTTGAATATGCGCTTCAATAATATTGGCTGCATTTTGGGACCCCTCTTTTTCTAAACTCTTCTGAAGAAATAAAAGATCTTCTTTTGCAAGCGCTAAAGCGCTCCTGTATCTTTCAATTTCTAAAAAGATGCCTTGTTCCGGGATAGCAAAATCGGGTATGAGATCTTCTGATCCTGAATTCAAATGAAATAAAACACCTATTGCAATCCCCTCGCTTACAGGAGCTCCATGGACTCTAAATTCTGTTGATGTGTTCATTGACATTCCCAAAACTGTTTTTCAAAAGCTTCGATCAATCGATCCATTGTTGGTTCAGCATCCATTCCCTCTACTTCGATCAATACCGATACATTTTTAGAAGCAGCAAGAGTGAGTAAGCTCATAATGCTGCGTGCATTGACCTTTTCCTTGCGGCACGTAAAATGGACAGAGCTTTGGCTTGTTTGTAGAATTTTTACAATCATGCTTGCAGGACGAGCGTGAAGTCCCAAGGCATTTTTGACTTTGACTGTCCTGCAGATTTTCACGTATTTATCCGGCTTGTTTTCGTTTTTTTCGCAATCGTCTCGAGCAATTTCACATTAAAGTCTTTTGCAGAGTGAAAGCCCATCTCTTTTAGTCGATGATTTAACGCTATCGTTTCAATCAATAAAACAACATCTCTACCAGGCTTTACAGGTAAAATATAATAAGGCACTTTCATACCTAAAATGTCGCAATATTTTTCATCAAGTCCAACGCGATCATAAAAACGGCGGTCATCCCATTCCTCTAATTTCACAACCATGTCTACTTTTTTATCATCTCTTACACAAACTGCTCCATATAGGTGAGCTACATTAATGATACCAATCCCCCGAATTTCCATTAAATGCCGCGTCAGCTCAGGCCCGGATCCCTCTAAATACGACCCTTCTCGGATTTTCATTTTCACAACATCATCAGAAATCAACCGATGCCCTCTTTCTATTAAGCCAAGAGCCGCCTCGCTTTTTCCAATAGAAGAATCCCCCTGGATTAAAACCCCGACGCCAAAAGCCTCTACCAAAGTACCATGGCATGTAATACTTGGAGAAAAATCTTCATGAAGCAAGTAAGTTAATCGACTTAAAAATTCCATCGTTTTCATCTTTGTTCGAAAAACAGGAAGACGTTTTGTCTCGCAAAATTGGAGGAGCTCTTTCGGAGGGACATAGCGACCGGCAACAACAACTGCAGGAGTTTGATCGGTTAAAATACTGCACAAACGCTCAACTCGAGTTGCTGAATCCAGATCTTTTAAATAAGAGACCTCTACTGTTCCAAAAACAAGAATTCTCTGGTTGACATAGTTCTTTAGATATCCTGCCAGACTCAAGCCAGGACGATGCGCTTCCGGAACTTTGACTTGCCGAGAAAGTCCGCTCTGCCCTGCTGCAAGGCTTAAAAGAAGCGTGCGTTCATATTTCTCATAGAGATCTTTTACTAAGTACATATTCCAATCCCCAAGCAAGACTCTTTGCGTCGATACATTGCGAAAAACGCTATTCAGAAACTGATTCAAGTTTAGACCATGTACTCCATTTTGCAAAGAAAAAAGGATCTTATGCTGCTCATAACTCCAAAAGTAATTGCAAATTATCAAAAAATCGAGATGATCTACCTTAAGAAAAGGTAAACATGAGGAAATATGGCTCTCACTCGATTACTCATTATTGGAAGCGGTTTCGGCGGACTCAACGTAGCTCGTACTCTTAGCAAAACACCATTGGATATTATCCTTCTCGACAAGACAAATCATCACTTATTCCAACCTCTCCTCTATCAGGTAGCTACTGCAGCCTTGTCTCCTGGAGAGATCGCCTATCCCACCCGAGAAATCTTCCGCAAACAAAAAAACACCATGGTCATTATGGGGGAGGCTGTCGCTATTGACAAAGAACACAAGCAAGTCCGTCTCGCTAACGGCGATCTGATCGGCTACGACTACTTAGTCATCGCAACAGGCGCTAAACATTCCTATTTTGGCAATGATCAATGGGAGCCGTTTGCTCCAGGTCTTAAAACCATTTCTGATGCACTCAAGATCCGCGAAAGGATTCTCGTCTCTTTTGAAAAAGCAGAGCGCTTAGATCGGATTTCTGAAGCCGATAAGTTTCTAAGTTTCGTCGTCATAGGAGGAGGTCCAACCGGAGTAGAAATGGCAGGAGCCATTGCTGAAGTAGCCCATACAACGCTTTTTGAGAATTTCCGCAGAATTCGTCCCGAAAAGTCAAAGATCTATCTGATCGAAGCTCTCCCTCATATCCTTCCTGTTTATTCTGAAAAGCTATCGGAAAAAGCAAAAGCTGACCTCGAAAAGCTAGGAGTCCGCGTCCTTACCGGCAAAAAAGTAACTCAAATTACCGAAGAAGGCGTCCAAGTCGATGATCTATTTATTGAAAGCCGCAATGTGATTTGGGCTGCAGGAAACCAAGCTTCTCCTTTACTACAAACTCTCCAAGTCCCTCTGGATAGACAAGGCAGAGTCATTGTAGAAAGCGATTTGACAATCCCGGGACATCCCGAGATTTTTGTCATTGGAGATGCTTGCCAAGCTAAAGGCAAAGAAGGCAAACCTCTTCCCGGCATCGCTCCTGTCGCCATCCAACAAGGACGTTATGTCGCAAAAATCATCAAAGACAACATCCCATCTCATAAGAGGCTCCCTTTCTCTTATCTCGACAAAGGCAGCATGGCGACAATCGGAAAAGCCAAAGCGATTGCAACGATCGGCAAATGCGAGTTCTCCGGATTTCTAGCCTGGTTGGCATGGGGTTTTATCCACATTCTCTATTTGATCGGATTTCGCAATCGGATCGGCGTCATGCTAGAGTGGATTACAGTGTTTATCTCAGGCCAGCGAGGAGTGCGTCTGATCCACGGAAACATAGACAAAGAGATCCCCAAGACTTCTCAGGATGCTCAATAAGGTCTCTGAATATTTTTTTGCGTTTTTTCGCAAATGCCCAGCATTCTTATTTGGCCTTTTTGCGCTTTTAGGAGTGAGCTGCGCTCTTTACCCTCATTGGGCTCTACTACTGCCTTTAGGAGCCCTCTCTCTTCCCTTTCTTCCAAGGCAAATTGACCTCAAAAACTGCCGCGTCCGCTGGTTTCTTTTAATGGGGATTTTTTTGCTAAGTTACGCCTATGGAATATACACAAAACCATCTCTTCCTCTAGGAGCTTCTGCCCTCGAAGGAATTGCCTATTTTTCTCCTAGCAATTTAAAAATCTCCTCATCCCCTTTTTTACAATCTTATCGGATCCAAGGAACCATCCGCCACCTTGAAGCAGAGCCATCAGCTCAAGCCGTTCCCTGCTCAATCTATCTTCCTCTCCAAGCACAACGACCTAAAATCTCTTCTGATTTTCTCATCGAAGGTACACTTCTCATACAGGAGGATGGCTGCTCTTTTAAGCCCAAAAAAGAAACGATATGGCACCCTGTAAAAAACACGTGGAGCCTCGTAGAATGGAGATATCAAGCAAAACAGAGATTTTCCCATTGGATAGCAGGCCAAATCAAAGATAAAAAAGCCGCAAGCTTTCTTGCTGCACTCGCCACAGGAGATCTGGATGATCCCATGTTGTCCTATGAGTTCAGCCGAGTAGGACTGCAGCACATCTTAGCAATTTCCGGATTTCATTTTGGCCTTCTCGCGCTATTCCTGGGAGTTTTTCTAAAAAAAATCTTTCCAGAAAAAATCGCATATATCACCCTGCTCAGCCTTCTGACTTTGTACTTTCTCTTTCTAGGAAGCTCTCCCTCCATCCTCCGCGCATGGACCGCCATCAGCATATATATTCTTGGCCTTCTATGCCAAAGACCCTCTTCGGGCCTCAATGCCCTCGGCGTCGGGTTGCTCATAGAAATGATCTTTACTCCTCAAGCCGCCTTAAATTTAGGATTTCAACTCAGCTTCCTGTCTACTGCAGCGATTTTAATGCTTTTGCCGATAACCACTCCTTGGGCTTCTTTTCTATTACCCCCTAGAAACCTAGATGAAATTTGCGAACTATCCACTTTAAGAAAGCTTATCTACCTACTTTGCGTCTATCTTCGAACAGGAATTGCCCTCAACCTCGCTGTACATCTCGCTGTAATGCCTGTTTGTCTGTTCTACTTCCACACATTCCCCTGGATGAGCTTTCTCTATAACTTATTTTTCCCAACCGGAGTTGGATTTTCCATGCTTCTGCTTCTGATCTCTAGCTCCTTATATTGGGTAATGCCCCCTTTAAATTCCCTAATCTGCACTTTAAACTCTCACTTTACCGCCTTTCTTTTAAGTCTTTCCAGCAACCTTCCCGCCATCCTCGACCTTCAACTTATCCTTCCAGAACCACCTCTTGCTCTTCTTTTATCTCTAGAAATCGCTCTATTTGCCTGGGGAATCCAAGCCCGCGTTGCTAAAAGAGAATCCCACTAAAGATTCTCAAGAAGTACAAAATGAGGAGCTTTTGAATAAAGCAAAAGAAGCAGACAAGCAAATTGGAAGCTGTGTATAGTCAAACAGCTGGAATTAGCCCTTAGTCAATCAAGGAATAAACAATGAAGATTGCTATTATTAACGATGTGCACGTTGAAAAGTCCTTGAAGTACCAAAATAAAGTCAGAGCTGCTTCTGAAAGTATTATGGAAATGTTTGGATCATTTCTCAAAAACCTTTCTACAAATCACAAGCCTGATCTCATTATCAACATGGGGGATTTAATCCGGAGTGAAAGTAAAGAAATCGATCTTGATAGATACGATGCCCTTATAGGCTATTATAAATCGTTGGAATTACCAGTCATTCATCTCCTAGGTAATCATGAAATCAAACGCATGCCACATAATGAGGTTGAGGCTAGGTGGAAACACCATGGATTCGATCAAAAAAGTTATGGGCATCGCTCTTTTGGAAATATCGATATTCTCTGGCTTGGGACAGACGAGGAAGCTGGATTCTATGTCTTGCCATCCGAGCAATTGGCATGGCTAGAAACCATGCTACGCATATCTGTTAAGCCCCTTTTGATTTTCATTCATTGTCCTATTGATGACCATGATGTAGACGGTAACTTTTTTTACGAAGCCTGCGATGGCAAAACGAAAGATAAGCTTTTTTTAAAGAATCAGAACATCGTAAAAGATTTAATCCGTTCAAACTCAAATGTTATTGCTGTCTTCCAAGCTCATTTGCATTATTTTCATGTTCATTCACTGGAAGGATTGCCTTATATCACATGCCCGGCTATGGGCGATAATATTTGTGCTCCAGATATAGAACATACAATGCCGGAAATTTATACCATAGTGACCATCAAAGATAAGCAACTCACTGCAAAGGCTTACTCGAAAAAGTTCTGTTTTGCGGGATATCAACAAAATATAGTTTAAGATCGGGATCACGCATGGAAGTCTGCATGTTGAGTTGTTTTCTGCCTAAATTCCACAAAGTACACTCCTTTGGAGTAAGTCAGGCGCTTTTCGCAGAGGAAAATTACTCGGATTACTCCTAAAGCAGCTTAATCATGGACTGAACATAGAAAATGCTGACTTCCATGTATTTCTATGTCAATTTCCATGTTAAACAAGGAATAGACCTATGATTGAAGAAATTTCGACTAAGAATGAAGGGGAAATTCGCATTCATTGCAAAAAATCATTCAAACAATCATTGCCTTTGCAAACACTGCTGGTGGAATCACTCTGCTTGGAATCAAGAACGAAACAAAAGAAATTATTGGATTAGGGAATGTCTTACATGAAAAGGAAAAGACAGCTAATGCAGTTGCTGACTCGCTCTTATCCTGCAGAAAAACAACGGGTTATAAAACGAAAAAACCAGACAAAACCTCTTTAATGAGATCTTGTCTGGTGAAATGCCGACGACTGGACTCGAACCAGCACTCTATTGCTAGAAGTAGAGTTTGAGTCTACCGCGTCTACCAATTCCGCCACGTCGGCATAAACTTGAACGAAAAACTTATCATGAATGTTGATTTTTCACAAAGGAATTAATATCGGATATATCCTTTTGCTGAGAGTTCCGGAGAATACAAAACCTTTTCTCCTTTTTGCCGATCGAAGCGCACTTGAAGGCCTAGATATGGAAGATTATGAGGATGATCAAAGTCCCGTCCTTCATTTGGCAAGTAGAGCTTAATTAAAATTTCTTTATTATACCAAGGAGGGGTTGAAACATTGAGCTTAACATGCTCCAGACGCAAAAACTGCTGGTATTCTGACAAGCCTTGATATGCCGGTGTCTCCTGGTAATATTGCTGAATAAGATGGATTACCTCTTCGGGTTTATCTTGCATGCCTTGCACGTAGAAATCCACTTCTGCGCCGATCATATGCTTAGAAGTCTGATTATACGCTGAGTTATCAGCATATGCATTATGCAAAGGACAGCGATGTCCACAGGTTACAACAACAGAATACCCTGTTTTAGCTTGAAGATAGTTCAAAATATCGAGCAGAATAGGGTATATAAACTCTTCTCCATCTCGGATGGGAAGGCTGTGCTTCTGCAATCCTCCGCAATCATGGACCATCTGCAAAGATTTTCCCTGAGCTCGTGGCGGATTGTGCTGATCTCCTCTACAGCGAAATGCCTCTTTAGTAATCTTCGGATGCCTGCCGGCATATCCCTGTTCCCATGGATAAGGTTCCCTCTCTCGATGTAATGGGGATAAAATTGTATAGGTTTTTTCATCGTGGCGGCGATAAATCCACTCTTTTTGTTCATTCATTTGACGAATTTTATCTTGTTCTGACTGCTCCATTCCAGTGCACCCGAACAAAAAAACTAACGATGCAATACCCAATATGCGTTTCACGCTGTCATCTTCCCTTCTTTATCTCCAAATTAAGGTACAAAAAACCTATATAGAGGTCAATAGAGGACATTGTCTGCAGGTTTTAACATTTTTTATTTCAACCATTGCAGGATTTATAATTCTTCTATATAGACTGAAATTAAGGAGGGGCGGCGATTTTTTCCTCATCATCCAGCCATACTATGAAACAACAAATATTGCTTGTAGAAGAAGAGGAATCAATTAGCCATTTATTTCATAGCGTTACGCGAAAAAAAGACTGGAACCTGAAGATCGTCTCTAGCGCCTTGCAAGCTGTAGAGATTTTAAAACAAAAGACTTGCGATCTACTTGTTTGCTCATTGGCATCTTCTGAATTTTCCAGCATCGACCTCATGCATCTCGCTAAACAGCTTCATCCTTCCCTCTGCTGTCTGCTTATCGGCTCAGAAGAGCAGATAGATAAATCTTCATCGGCAATCCGCCTTCATGGTTTTTCCTACTTAACTAAGCCCTTTACAGAAGAAATGATAGAAGGCTGGATTGAACAGCTAGCTACCCCGTCTCTAGAGCAAGGGGGCGTGATCGCTAAAAGCCCTCTTATGAAACATATCTTAAGCAATGTGACAAAGATCGCCCAAAGCAATGCCAGCGTCTTTATTAGTGGCGAGTCGGGCACCGGGAAAGAAGTCATTGCCAATGCAATCCATCAACTTTCCTTACGATCGAACAAACCTTTTATCCGTGTGAACTGCGCTGCCATTCCTCAAACCCTGCTAGAATCAGAATTTTTTGGGCATGAGAAAGGGTCTTTTACCGGAGCCTTCCAGAAACGGATCGGCAGGTTCGAACTCGCAGACCTGGGGACCTTACTACTCGATGAGATCTCAGAAATCTCTTTAGAATTGCAGCCTAAACTCCTTCGAGCCATCCAAGAGCAGGAATTTGAGCGGCTAGGAGGGGTCAAACCGATCCAAGTTGATGTGCGGTTGATCTCCACATCCAACCGGAACATGAAAGAAACTATCGAACAAAAGCTCTTTCGGGAAGATTTATACTATCGGCTGAACGTCGTCCCCATCCATCTACCTCCCCTTAGAGATCGCCAAGAAGATATTATCCCATTAGCTCAGTATTTTTTAGAAAAGCTCTGCAAAGAAAATGGGAAAGAGAAAAAAATCCTCTCCTCATCAGCCGAAGATAAGTTGTTATCATATTCGTGGCCCGGCAATGTACGGGAACTTGCCAATATTATCGAAAGAACCCTCGTCATGCACTCTGGAGAATGGATCCAGCCGGAAGATCTTTGGTTTGAGCTGTCTTGTCCCATTTTTCCAAAGCCAAAAGAAACGAGCTATCTTCCTGGCACATTGGCAGAAGTGGAAAAAGCTCATATTTTAGCCACTTTGCAATCGAAAAATAATAATAAGACACAAGCTGCAAAAACGCTGGGAATCAGTATCAGGACTCTGCGCAACAAGCTGAAACAGTACCAGATTTAAGGATGGAAGAACACTCTTTAGCAATCTTTAAACATTCTTCCCAAGCCTGTTTTTTCCAACAAAGCCCCTCTCCTCCTCTTCTTAAAGCCAGCTGTCCATATGCATGCAATGCATGATCCAATAATACGTGATATGCTTCTTCTTCCTGTAGATCCATTTCCAATACTGTAACCTTGGGGCTTTCTGTATCTAAAGAGAGCTCTTCGCAAGCCGTTTCCATAATTTCTATGCATCTGTTGAGGCTACGGCAAAGCGCATCATACTGCAGGCGGATTGATTCACAAGAAGGCGAAGAAAGCCTTGCATTTTCCACCTCAACTCTTAACCTACCTCGAAGGTCATGCGGAGTATTGCAATAGCGTTTTACAATCTCTGACAACGGAGCTTTTTCTACATAAGGAATATCTAAACCTTCTTCCGTTGCATTGAAAAACTGCGTGTTTCCATACATTTTTGCATAATCCCCTAAAGCAGCGGACTCCATGATCCACTTGACAAGAGTATAAAGGGGTTTTCCTTTACAGTTTTTTTTGATAATTAACTGCTCCATCGCCTTCTTTTCTTTGCTTTCCCCTAAGATATTGACTGAAGCTGAAGCGATGACGCCGGGAGCATACTTCTTCAACCCCGTATAGGCTAGATCGACCCCACAAAAAACAATAGGATTGCATCCCATCTTATGGGCGAGTGCTGTAGCTAAAGTTGTCACTGACATCGCTTCCATACTGAGTTCTTTTCCTATTGTCTCTACGTCAATATCTAATTTTTCGTGCATCCACGCCTCAAAACTTCCTCCTGTTCCGGAAGACATGTACCCTAAATCCCCATGAAAAGCGGACAATACATCCCGATGGAGACGAGCCGAATAAATAAAGGGAACTTCAAAGGCTGCATTCGCAGCTAGCCTTTCCTTCTCTTCTCGGTTAGGATCGAATGCCATAGCTATATGCGGGCGGATTCCTTGTCGGCTTAGCGCGGTTATTGTAGACCCCCCTGCAAAAAGCAGGGCTTTTTGCTCTAAGCTTTTTAACAAAGGAATCGCTGAAGATAATGAAGGGCCGGCTCCGCAAATAATAGCAGGGATACCCGCAAATTTTCCGTTCCATCTATTGGCAAGATAAGAAGAGGGAAGATGCAAAAAATTATGAGCTAAATTCTTCATGAGGATATGATAATGCAAAGACTCCGATAGAAGGGCGTGCATTACGGAAGTTTTCCGCAAAAGCCCCATCCGGATCCGATCACAGCGATTTCGAAAGCGCTTTTGATACGAAGGCAAAAATGCCACCTCTATCCGATCAGAGAGAAACTGTGCCGCACAAGATTCAAGAACACTATCCCATTGGGAGGCATTGGCTGCGTAACATAGATGGACTTTTGGATCTTGCAGGATCTCTTTTCCTAAATCTGTAGAAAATACTGTTTTTAAGGATTGTATCTGATCTTCTAAAAAGACCAAGAGTCTTTCCTCTTTCTCATGCAACCAGTCTTTTAGCACTTCATAAGAGTATCCAAGACCTATCCCGTAGATATAGAGAATATCCACTCCTTCCAGTTTCAGTTTTTTCAGCCATAGCCTTTCTTCATCTATACAACTAGCATTGGAGCAAGAACCTTGAGCTTCCATATGGAGTAAAAAGGCAAGGTCCGGATATCGAGAAGAGAGTAAATCCCAGTCCATTTTTTAGCCTATTCTCCTTTACAAGATTCCTGATAAGGGCAGATTTTCTCAAAGACTAACTGGCCTTGCTCGTCCCAGCGCCACCAGTCGAAATGCTGAGGAGTATGATACCGCTTTTCTTCTCGAAGAACTCCCTTAAGATCCCAAGATCTATGCACTCCTTTGGGCTCTCCTCCAATAAATTCTCCCTCTTCTAAAAGAATCCCTGTTTCACTCCAAACCCTGTCCCAACCTTCGCGACTACCTTTTTCAAATCGGCAAGATCTTTTCATACAGCCTTTTTCCCAAAAAAGTTCAACAAGGCCGGAAAGTTCTCCTTCGCAATAGGGCAATATTGTCTTATAGCCACCTTGTTCATAAAAATACTCCTGCTTCCCATGCATTTTCCCTCCGCGGTATCGCAGACAACTGCATAAAGCTCCCGAAGCATAGTATTGCCAAGCCTTGCCTTCAGGCTCCCCCTGATAAAACCAAGCAACAGATACCTTTTGCCCTTGTTCTGAAAAAAATACAGAAGGGCCGTGCAATACCCCATCGCGATAAAAAGACTCTCCTTTTATATTGCCATCAGGATAAAAAAACAGACACTGCCCATGAAGCTTTCCATCTATGTGTCTACATGCCTTTTGAAAACTTCCCGACGGGTAAAAATCAAGGACTAGGTCTTCTCTATGCTTTTCCATTGCAAGGGGAAGGCTAGGCACCAAAAAGGGCTCTTTAATAGCCAGGTTCAGCTCTTCGTCCTGAAGATATAAAATGCCGTCTTCCACAGCATATCGTTCTACTGCCATAAAAAACACTTTCTCCCATATTCTCTCGTTAATTTTCTCAAAAAAATGAGGCGATGAAGAGCTCTTTCATAAGAATTATGCAGAGGCCTGCTTATGGGCCACTGCCAAATCTGCCAAAGAGGATCTAAAATCTTCTGGTAGGCAACCTCGTCATATAGATCATATAAACCCAATACAAAACTCCCCCTTTCTGTAGGGTCTTCTGGATACGATTTTTCAAATGCATTTAAAAGCTCTCTGCATAATAGATCAACCCGCTGCAAGCTTTGATTGATTTCCTCCAATGCAAGAGCATATTTCTTCAAATCTACATATATTGTTGAAGCGTGGCTGAGCATCTGGCGGATACGTCCTCGAATGTCAATCTGAGGCCAATTTCTTTCGCTTGAGATCTGCCATAAAGGCTTTCTACAGACCCCCTCCAAACTCATCCCTCGCATAGAAGTTTGATAAAAAGAAAGATCCATGTGCTCTAATCTATGTTGCTCTATCCAGCGCGCTGCCATTAGCCAATCTTTTTTAGTAAAAAGCAGACCCACCTCCGGATCTTGAAGGGAAATCTCTTCCACCTCTTCTTTTTTCAAGCTTTCTTCTGCATACATCCCCTTATCCGGCGGATAACCGAAATCCATCCCTACAAAACAAATCGGATTACAGCCTAGATAGCTAGCAAGGGCTGTACAAAATGTAGCTACTGTCCAGCCTCCATCTAAGCTTTGATCAAATTCTGGTTGGCACCACTTTTCAAAAGGTGTTCGGATTTCACTTGGAACCAAAATTTTCTCCCCATGCATAGAAGACAGAATTCGATGTGAGACCCTATTTTGATAGAAAAAGGGAACCTCTCCATGGTGGTGATGCAATAAAGGATGATAACAAGGATCAGGATCCACGCCTGCTGCCAAATGCACATCGACCCCTAGGCGGCTCAATGCCAACAATCCGCTTCCTCCGGAAAATACACACACCCGATCCTGGATGCCGCGAAGGTCTTCTGCAACATCGCTCAAGCCCGGCCCTGCACCACAAACTACAGCAGGAACCCCTACAAGAGCCCCTTTTAAAGAGCGAAAATCACGCATCTCTAAACCTGAATAAATATTGCGGCTCACATTCTGAAATACACCTAAACCAAAATCTTGCACATCAGAAGCAAGAAGATGAATATGGCTTTGGCACGCCTCGCAAAGAGCCTTCAGCCGAACCATATAGGAGCTTTCTTTTTGAGGATGCACTCGGTAATCAAACTGCAAAAAAACCAACTCTTTGCAAATCTCTTCAAATAGATCCCAAGGGAATCCATTCTCAGACATCAACAAGACTCGCACATTAGGGTAAAGAGAAAAATCAACCCAAGGATCTTCAGAACAGAAAATCAGATATTTGTTTTGATTTTCAATCCAAGATCCTGCTTCTAAAAGGATCTCTTCTGGCTTGTAGCCAAAAACGCAGACAACATCTGCAGAAAAATTCATGATCGTGCCGCAGCTATAAGTTCCGGATAAGATGGAAGAAAAGGGATCTGTGCAAATTCAGAAGAGAAAGAGGAATGATAACCGACTAAAACACCCTCAGGGTCTGCTATAGCAAAAAAACAAGCCTGCAAGTAATGATTGTATCCCATAACCTGCCGCATCGCTTCCTTTTTTTGTACAATATCTTCTTTACATTCGATCACAATCAAAGGATACAATGCATACGAAGGATGCAACCCTTTTCCAAAGCAAACGATATCCAACCTGCGCACCGGTATAGAAGGGAGGTATGCAAGATGGGGCATTTCTCTTAAGCTCTTTTCTACAGAAATGAGCTCTCTTGGGAAAGAGAGCTCATGAATCATTCTATGCAGAAGATTTTGCCGGACGCGTTCTTCCGGCGTAGCAGCAATCCATTTAAGCCGGATAGGATCATAGACCTGCTTACTCTGGCTGGATAACACCATAATTTCCATCATTTCTTCGATAGATCACCTTAATCTTGCGATCTTCTTCTCCGCGATACACAAGAAAATAATCTCCAGATAGTTCCATTTTCATGATCGCCTCTTCAGAAGTCAGCTGTTTCAGCGGCAAGGTTTCCTCTCCTAAAATTTTCCCTGGCAATAATTCCTGTGATCTCTTTTCTTTGATTTCCGTTTCAATTTCAGCATTAAAATCGGCCAGTTCATCGTAGGGTCTTTGAACGACGTTGACCTTCATGTCTACCACGGAAAGCTTCTTCTTTGTATGATCCTGGATTTTTTCTTTCCATCTGCGAAACTGCCTCTGCAATCGATCGATAGCTTGATCTATCGAGACATACATATCTGTAGAAACTGCATGAGCCTTCACTTTAAAATGATCAAACTTAACGATAATCGTCACAGAATGCTCCACCTTTTGGATATCCATCGTGACATGCACATCCATAATATGGTTATGGAAACGCTCAATTTTCGATAGCTTATCCCATGCATATTTTTTCATTGCATCGGTAACTTGCACCTGTCTTCCTATGATGCTGATATTATACCCTAAAGCTTCTTCCGCTGCGAATTTTTCTTTGCTATTCATAAGATCACCTCTTCGTCTGAATCGTTGTAAAAAATGCAGCATAATAAAAGATTAAATGGAAATCATCCTTTTTCTCATTTCCCGATTGCCGAGTTGTCCACACGCAGCCATAATCGACTGTCCTTTCGTTCCTCGAATGAGCGTAAAATACCCTTCTTCAGAAAGGATTTCACGAAAACGGGCTATTTTTTCTTCAGAAGAGGCCGCAAAAAGATCTCTTCTTTGAGGGTTATACGGGATCAAATTGATCTTCACATCAAGCCCTTGCAAGAATGCGGCAACTTCTCTTGCAGATTCCTCAGAATCATTGATACCATCGATCATCACATATTCGATTAAAATAGAGCGTTTGGCCTGCATACAATATGCCTCCATAGCCTTTTTAAGCTCCTGCAGATCCCATTTTCGATTGACCGGCATCAAACGGTTTCTTACTAAGTCGTTCGGCGCATTCAAAGATAGAGCAAGATTGACTCTCAAATTCCCCTCTTCTATTAAACGGTAGATCCCGTCCACTCTCCCGCTCGTAGAAATTGTGATCCGACTCGGAGCTATGCCGAAACCAGTTTCGCAAACAAGAACCCGGACCGCCTGCATAACGGCATCAAAATTGTCAAACGGCTCTCCCATTCCCATAAATACAATGTTGCGAACCGGTGACTTCATATGAAACTTAGCTACAAAAACCTGAGATACTATCTCTTCAACAGAAAGGTGGCGTATGAGACCCATTTTGCCCGTTTCACAAAAAGCACACCCCATTTTACATCCAACCTGAGAAGAAATGCATAAAGTATTGCCAAACTTCATGGGGATAATAACCGACTCTGATTCCAGACCATCGGAAAATCTCAGTAAAAATTTAACCACATCTCCTTCTTTCTTCGAGAAGGAAAGCTCTGGCAATGTGAAGTCTGTTAAAGCAATCAACTCTTCTACTAAAGCTTTAGCTTGGGGCTCGATCCAATGAGCTGCACTTGAAACTTGCCCTTGACGATACCAATCAGAATATAAAAGAGAAGCATGACGATGCCCTTTTTGAAGACGAGCAAAAATACTGTCTGCATATTGAGCTTGGTCTAAAGAAAAAATTGAAAATAAAGATTGCATGGGCTAAGCCAAAATGAAAAAAAATGCACCGAACAGGACTCGAACCTGTAACCACCCGGTTCGAAGCCGGGTACTCTATCCGATTGAGCTATCGGTGCGCACATTCAGGGCAGAAAGATAACGCGTCTTCTAGAAAAAAAACAACCTCTTTTTTTTCAAAGAGCCAATCTTGAGCTTAAAGCTACTTACTAATTCGAAAGCAAAAGAAGCAAAAGAAATGTACGACACGTCCAAGCACCCGTACGAATCCAGCTAGCTGTCATGAATTTTTTTAAACTTTTCTGACAAAACCCATCAGTTAAAGACTCTTGTTCCTTTAAATGAACGCAAAACATAGATGCCCAAACCACAAGAACCAGCCCTAGCAAAACATAGGTAAGAATTGAAATGATTCCAGCTGGCGCTACCACTAAAGTCAGCAAAGCTAAAAAACATTCCACAACCATAAGAGGAATCACACACAAAGCTATTCGCTTTTGGTGTTTTCGCAAAAAATCGGGAAAACGATCTCTTTCAACATAAGAAAATAAAGGATAGTGGACAAGCTGCATACACCAACTCAGTCCTGTCAAAGCGTAGGTGACTACACTTTGCAGAATAAGAATTACATACCAAGCTCCCATAAGCCCTCTTCCCGGTGACCATATTCCTTGAATGATCATAGGAAATAAAATATATTTTTGTCAAAAAAGGAGATTACTTTTTATTTTTAGGATATAACAGGACAACCAAACACACGCCTAAAAAGACAAAGACAATGCCGAGAATTTCTAAAAAATGAAAATGAGCTCCCCAAAAAATATGATCGAGGATCATGCCAAATACAACTGTGATATAAAAAAAAGGACTGATCAATTTAGCCGGCGCATACTTAACAGAAAGAGCAAAAAACAACTGATAGAGAAAGCCTGTCACTCCAACCATTAGAAGAAAAAATAAAGTCCTAGGGTCTTTAAGCCATTCAATTCCCATCCCCTCCCATAATAAAGGGATAGAAGATACGGCCGATCCGAATACGAAGTAATAAAATAAAGTACGGCTTGTAGGTTCTGTATAATGAGAAAATCGCAAAGCCAACGTCGAGACAGAACCCATAGCTCCACCCATCAATGCAAGCCAAAGCCCTACTTCCAAATGGGCCGTTTCCGGCTGCATAATGAGAATTACACCCATAAAAGCAACTCCAATCCCCACCCAAAGGCGATGATCAATCGGAATTCTCTTCCATAAATAGGCAGTAATAGGAACAAAAATAGGGGTTGTATTGAAAAGAACGCTCGCCTCAGACAGGGTAATACTCCTTAACGCAAAGAAAAAAAGCGCTAAGGCAGTAAGTCCTGCCATACTGCGAATGAATTGGATTTTGAGATACGCTGTCTTGAGGTGTTGGAAAAGAGGTTTTTTTTTGCCGTTCACTACAATCCAAAAGCTCATGATCACTAAACAAATAAAGCTTCGGTAAAAAACGAGCTGCGCAGTAGAGAAAACCCCAGAGCTCTCTTTTGTAAACGCAAGCATTAATGCATAGCAAAGAGAAGCGATCAAACTCACTCCAATCGCCTTTTTCAATTCCATTTTCAAAGGGGGTAGTTTTGACTCCGACATGAATTTCCACCGGCTGCATTTAGCCTGCGAGAATAGCAAAAAAAAGACTTATCTGTTAACGCAAAAGATTCGCTTTTAGAAAAGATTTTTCCTATACTAGAGTTATGAACCAAGAAAAAACCAAAGGGATCGTGCTTCGATCGATTCCATTTAAAGACAGCCAAAAAATTCTTACGATTTTTACTGAAGAGATCGGATTGATGACTCTCATCATCAAAGGTCTATCCAAATCATCCTATTTGCTCCCTTTCACAGAAACCCTCTGCGAAGCGGAGTGGATCTATACTCGGAAAAGCTCCGATCTATGCGTTTTCCATGACGGATCCATCTTCAATTTACATCTGCCTCTTCGGCAAAAATACACATTTCTTCAAACCGCTCTAGAAATGGCTCATGCGATTCTCTCTACCCAGATGGCAGGCAAACACTCCCCAGATCTTTACGTTCTTTTTTCAGCGTATTTAAAACAAATCTCCCAATCCCTTTTTCCCAACACGCTGCTCGCCAGCTTCTATCTCAAAATGTTAAAACACGAAGGGGTGTTAGATCGCTCTTTGTTCCAGTCTTACGAGCTCAAACCCTACGAGAAATTCTTGCACCCGCTCTTTGAAGCCAAATATTTTCGTGAAATCTCCTCTCTGGAAATCCCATCCACTCTACTCCCCCTGATCAAACAATCCTTCCAAAGGATCTCTCTTTCTTAATTTCTCGATTTTATCACTTTTCTCTTGCTTGGATTTGAGAAAAAAAATATCATCGCTTCTGTTTTTATTTTATAATCAGCGAGAGTGGCGGAATTGGTAGACGCGCTACTTTGAGGTGGTAGTGAGGGTTTCCTCTTGGGGGTTCGAGTCCCCCCTTTCGCACATTACCGAACGTTTTATCAGAGATGGTTAAACGTTCGGCTTTTTTACTTTCTAACTTATTCTAAAGCAATCCGATAAGAGCCCCTGCTTCATTCAATCCAGTAGTTTGATGTTTTTCATCCTCAAAAACCAGTTTTCCAGTGAATATCGAATCACAAAGTTTTTTTCTGATGCATGGCTATAGTAAAAGTCGAGGCTGTCTAAAAGATCCATACTATAGAGACTCTTTTAATTTCCTATTGCCTTGGGAACTAAAGTCCATCTCTTTAAACATTGCAACTAGCGACTGTCAAGTCAAGTTTAGTCTAGGACAAGTAAACCGATTCACACGAGATTTCACTGAGGAGTTTTGTGATAAAAACGGCGTGATCATTTGGGAAAAGGTCGTTGAGTTCAACAGTTCATCTACTCCCCCTGCAACCAGGAAGAAACGGAAAAAAGTCGGTTAATGGAAAGACATTATATGAGCGATCGAAAAAAATGTCCGTTATTTATGTCCCTTGCCGAAAAGGTAGCCTAAAACAGCCGTTACAACAGGCAGTACGGATTTCCAATATTCCATCGGCTCTATTTTTGCTTCGCAGAAACTCAGAAGAGCTCCTGTTATCACAAGACATAAAACAAGCATGCCGCAAATATTAGTCGGGGCGTTATCCATGCCGCCAAAAAATTTACCAAGCAACCCCGCTTTGAGGTTCATTTCCTTAATTTTGAAGGTTGTTTCAGGAATTTTTCCTTGTTCATCTATCTTACCATGAGAACGAATCTGAATAGGGGGTTCATCAGAAGTCATCTTAAATCCCCTCATTATTCTTTGGCATTAGTTTAAGAGGGCCAAGGGCATGAAGAGTAATGAAACCACAATTCGAGCAAGCTACAATTGCAGCGGGGATGGCTGGGCCGCCTAAATTGACTACATTTGGATTTTCATTCAACGGCAATAAGGTCTGGCCAACAACTTCAAAATTTGCAGAAGCACACCTTGGACAAGGCAGCTTAACTCCCTTATCACGAAGAGCCACAGCAATTTTTTCTTTCTTCTCCTGCTCCATATGTACAGATTCCGCCCACCTAAGCTGTTCAACGAAGCCAATCTAACAATGATCTACGTTACTGTCAATGAAACCTTGAGAGGTTTCCAAATCAAAAGCTCCAACTATACACCTCACCCCAATACGCCAGTCCTGTAAACTGACTTGCAATAACTGCTAAGAAATAGGGGCTTGACGATACAATGTCTCAAATTTTGCAAGTAAAGGATTTTTGAAAAGTTTTAGGAATGTCCCCAGGAGTTCTTTATAAAAATAGTCGGCGAGGGCCACCACTCCTTCAGTCTCGTCAGCATTTCCGCTGAGAAACACCACGATTTCAGATCTCTCTTTCTTGAAATATCTTCTAAAACGAGAAATTTTATGTGAGTAGATGCACTTAAATTCCTGAATAAGAGAATGTACAGCCATTCTAGTGAAATCGATTCGATCTGTTTATCAGTATTGTGCTTGTCTACATGGTGCGCTCGACCTTGCGTATCTAAGATCAGAGCCCCAGGGAATTTTTCGATTTTTGTTCTTACTTTTCTCTCTTGAGTAGCTACCTTTTTTAGAGTTTTTTCTACGTCTTTTATGGACACATTAGTTTCAGCTATACGATGAGGATTGTGCTTTAAAAATCTCAGAGCATGCTCAAGCTGTTTTTTCTTTTCCAATAGAGTATCCAAATAGAAGACATGCGTATGTTTTCTCCTATTACAAAAGAGGAATTTTGCATTAATGAGATTCTCGTAGAGGGGGCGCAGGAGAGCAGAACTTGGAGGAGATCGATTTTCCTGACATAAGCAAAAAATTCCTTCTGTATAACTATGCGCAACTACAAGCATTGGGAAAAATACCTTCTTTACTCCCCTTAACCTAAGTATTTTGATGTTTTGCTGCTTCATGCACCTTGCGCCAAAATCTAATAGAGAGCCTAAAGAAGATAGATTTGTCATGAAATGATTCTTACATTCAATTTGTATAGAGAGACAATCAATGCTGTCAACTTAAGCATTAACACACCCGAGGCATAGGAAAGAATCG
>CAMFIG010000020.1 GCA_945952445.1 uncultured Chlamydiae bacterium | reverse complement strand
AACAGCTATATTTTTTTTGACTAATGGTTGCACTTGCTACTTGAAAGGGCCTTTTTGACTAATGGTTGCACTTGCTACTTGAAAGGGCCATTTCAGTAGCTTTTGGAGAATCGCAAAGCATTCCAAGACTAATGAGGAAAGAATCGCCTCTGAAAACATGTGACTTATAAGAATTTTGGTCTTCCATACACATCCTTAGCTCTAAGAATGCTTAAATCTAACATATATGTAAGATTTTTGAAATAGAAATTGGAATCAAGATAGGTGTATTCGATTATCAGGCAGAAGAATTACAACTTGGTCGCCGAATAGTGAAAGGTCTGGCAAAGGAGCCTCAGGATCGTAAATGATAACTGGATCTAGAGGAGCTGATTTTTCTTTCAGAGTTTCTTCGAGCTTTTTCAGCCTCTTTTTACTGGAGGCTTTCATGAGTTTGCCTCTCTTCTAATTTCTTAAGCCGCTGCTCAAAATCATGCATCTCTATCACCTTCGCTTGTCTTTCGATGATTCTGGTCAGGCAATCTCCTTCTGTAGGAGAGAGTTCTCCACGGGATACAGCTTGAGCTACTCTATGAATTGCTTCTAAAATATCTGAGCCGGTTTTCACAGGAGGTAAGTTGATGAATATCGGGGCTTCTTTTTTAGGTGGAAGAATGCGATCCAGCACAAGCTTGATTGCTTGAATGTTTCCTCGCTTTGCTTCTTCTATGGCCTTACGACAGATTCCCTCAATCTCACCCTCGAACAAGGCTTCTGCTGCGACGGTCGCTTTATTTCTGATCCCTCTTGGTCTGCCAAGAGGGTTTCCCGAGCGGCCCCTGCTGAACTTTCCCTGTTTTTTCTCTGTTTTATCAGGCATTGTCTTGTTCTTCTTTTAGCTTGTGCTTGCGCGCCTTATGGATTAAGAAAGTTATGAAACTTGCGCACGATCCAAGGAAATAAAAGGCTGTTTCTTCATCTATACTCTCTGTCCCCTGAATCGAGCTATGTCTTACTCCATCCTCATCACTGGAGAATCCGTAAAATTTTATCAATCCTTCTCCGAAAGCAGGATGTAATGA
The DNA here is from genome assembly GCA_945952445.1 of uncultured Chlamydiae bacterium. Lineage (GTDB taxonomy): Bacteria > Chlamydiota > Chlamydiia > Chlamydiales > Rhabdochlamydiaceae > CAMFIG01. The sequence goes on along the minus strand of CAMFIG010000020.1, from coordinate 38,978 downwards.
AAACTTCTTGCTGAGTTCTCTCATTCCATCAGAAAATTTGATATTCTTATTTCCTGTTAGAACCCTAATCATAGATTCAATGGAATGGATACTTTCTCGGATGCTTTTGCTATATTCTTTTCTGGCGAGGTGATATCCGGCTTCTATCAAGTTTTTACGAGCACCTCCAAACTGATCGGAAGTCAGCGACTCTATAGCTCGTAAGAAGGCGATCCCCTCCTCATTTGAGGCTCTTGGCACAAAAAATCTTCTGTCTTTATCGCGCTCAACTAACATATAAGCTACTTGTCTACGCTCAAAGAGATCTGAAATTTCATTGCCAAGAGAATGGGGAATTAAAGCGGAATGATTAATAAAAAACTCTAGAGCGTCGAGTGTTTCGTTATATGAGCCTACCGAAATTAGTCCAAACAACTGGCTTCTAGTGTTGTCTGGATAAAAGGCTTCAATTGGCAGCCCAAGGAAGCGAATGTGAAAGTCTTTCAAGATCTTATGCCAGTCGGGAATGGCGTCCCCTTCGCGATAAAACCCGAAAAATTTATTTAATGTCTCCTCAAAAATGTATTTGAGTTCATTACGGACTTCATAGGATAGCTCCTCTAACTGGTAAGCATCCGGCAGTGGTTTTAACCCTTCTCTTTCGGAAAAATTTAATATTCTTTCTTTCATTTTTGATCCGTTATAATTTATTGATTATAAATGACTTGTGTCAACATAGAAGTCTTGATGTTTTCGGTGTTTCTATGTTATTTTCTATGTTTGGGCAGCACAAACACCTTTTGGGGGTCCTTAGAGCTTGTCGATATTTCTGCAAGTAATCCTTCCTGACACATTTCCTTAAGACGAGTGGTAGTAGTACGGCGTGTCACCTTCCAGATTTCCTGGGCAATTTTTGCATTAATTTTATCGTGCTTTTGGAGATACTGGAAAATAGGCTCTTGCCATGAGGCTGAGGGAACGCTTTTGGTCAATTTTGGATAGAGAGTTACCCGGAAAAAATGATCCAATTCTTCAAATTTCGGCATAGGGATCTGTTGATGTCGGCATGTATCTAACATTCGTTTAAGTCCTGATCCCCAGTGTTCAGTCAATTTTAGCTCTCGAAAAGCCCTTCCTAACACTTTATTTCTCAGCTGGGAAACGCCGGAAAGCGCACTGTCGAGACTCAAGCCAAATGGTAATGACCCTGGATTGGTCATTTCTAATCGATCATCAAAAATGGCGATTTGGATTGGAGATCTATGGTTTGCATAATCGGCATGTACTAAAGCATTCATCGCTGCTTCACGAAGAAGCATAGGAGAATACTGTGGTGTTTCTTCGCGTCTAAGGCCTTTTATGGAAGATCTGACAGATGTATGACGACGGATAAATACCAGAATTTCTTCCAATGCTTGAGGAAGAGGACTTCTAATTTCTTGGTCATCAATAGCTGTGTTTTTTGTAACACCTTCAAAGCGGATTATCCTAACAAGGGGATCTAGAAAAAGCTTATCTCTATTTTTTCCAAAAAGTAAAAGACCTCCTTTTGTTGGATATGTTTCAGATTGATAATCAGTAAATAATTCGAGGGTTTTAGCCTTGGCCTGGGTAAATGTTTTCCCAACAGCAGCAAACATTTCTTTGGCCAATTCAAAATCAAAATCATCAGCAGAGAACTTACAGTCAGGAAGTTGGTCGAAGGATGTGTGTTCTTTTAATCGACGTATTTCAGCAATGATGTGAGCATCTGCTAGACGATTTGTTGATCCGAGTCGTACAAATGTCCCTTCTGCTTCCCCTTTGGATTTCAAATGATATAGGCTCGGACTATAAGGAACAGTGACAATTAAAAGATCCCTTCCTCTCCAAGAGCAAAACTGTAACTTCGGGATAATCAGAGGAGTGACAGAATCTGCAATAGCATTAGCGATTTTTTCCTCTTCTTGGAGAACATTTGACAATCCGATAACTTCTTTTGTTTCGTTCCTAACGCCAATAAGTAACACCCCTCCAGCCGTATTAGCAAAAGCGATCACTGTTTGCACAATTTTTTGTAGAGATTGCGTATTTTCTTTGAATTCTAGTGTTTTCCCTTCATTCTTTGAAAGAAGCTCTTCTAGCATTGCGGCCTCTGAGTTGAGATTTTAACATGGAAATTAACATAGAAACACATGGAAGTCAAGGTTTTCTATGTTGCTGTTCATTTTGTGCTTCGAAAGAAGAAAGAAAATGCGAGTGATTTTCTGAGGTTTTTCAATGGTTGATCATGCTTGTAAGAAATAGTGCTGCCTTTTTCTTACAGATCGTGAACAGAAAAGTACTTACCAATCCGCGAATCGATAGAGACCAACTGGAGAGAAATGAAACAGGGATTTTCATGCTTAAAAAGCTCTTTTTTCTGCTAAACTGCTCTTTTTCCACTGATTTACGAGAGGAAGGTTTGTCTTGATATCAAGAGAAAGATTTTAGTTTATCTCATATTAATGAGATTGCTATATGCGCTGTCAGCTTTTTAAGCTTGTGCCAAACCAACTGATTCCTTAAATTTTTAGCAAGCGTTAACTTTAAGAGGGTTTTTATGGAAAGTCTTTTTGAAAAAAAATCTTTTGAGGTTGATTCGGCAGGTTTTCCTCTTAAAGGAGACTGCACTTTGGGTGAGGGAGACCCACTTCTTTTTTTTGCATGGGGCTGGAGCTTCTACAAGACGTCAATTCGATCCTTTACGTCAACAGCTATGGAAAAATAAAATCCAATCAGTTGCTTTCGATTTTGTTGGTCATGGAGAAACTGGAGGACATTTACAATCTTCAAGCTTAAAACATAGATCTGAGCAAGCCTGTCATGTAGTTGAGGCAATGAAACTAAAAGAGCCATTGTCTGTTATAGCTGAAAGTATGAGTGGTTACACAGCAATAAAATTATTAGAAAAATATGAGGTCAAAAATCTTATTTTATTTGTGCCCGCGATGTATCATGCAGACTCTTACACTATCCCATTCAACCAAGGATTTTCTGAAATAATTAGAAAACCAAAAAGCTGGCTTCATTCCGATGCTTGGGAGATTTTGCAGGCATTTCAAGGAAATTTACTTATTTGTTTTGCGGAAAAGGATGATGTCATTCCAAAAGAAATTATTGATAAACTTTATAATAATGCAAAAAACACGCGAACTAAAAACCTACACCTTATCCAAGGTAGTCCTCATAAAACCTGGGAATATCTTGCTCAAAACGAGAACGAGCGCGAGAGAATATTTGCTCAAGTTCTTGCCACAATAAGACAATAATCAAACATTCCGAGTTAAAAAATAGCAAAAAGAGGAAGATTTCTTTGGTTCTATTTCTGTATAGGAGATAGGAAAGAAAGGAAACCAGGGCTCAAGAAGCCCTTTTTGCTGCTAAACCTCTCTTTTCCCACTGATTTGTGAGGTAGGGCTTTACTTTGATAAGGGGTTCTAGCTCATAGAGCTGCTTCATTCCTTCGATGAATTGGTTCGAGAATGCTCCGGCTCTGGCCACATCACCGGAGACATTTTTAGAAATGATCATGTCTTCGGCTTTGTCATTTTCCAAGTTCTTGTTTTTCAACAATATCTTTGCCAAGATCCCAGTATAGCTGAATCAGTTCTCGACTGGCAGCAATCGCTGCTTTTAGCTGAGTGCTTCTAATTTTTTCTTTAATCTAGTGCAAGAATTCACGATAGCCAATAGGAACCGCAACGTTTGAATCGAACTTGAATAAGGATTTTGTTTGCATTTTGGCCTTTTGTATTTCCAAGCTTTAAAAGAGCAGAGGAAGGTTTTGACAGTCTTGGACTAGAAAGTCAACTGTTCTATAGGAAAAAATGTTTCACACACCTTGATTTTACTGAAAAAGACCTCTATACTCTCCTTCACTATTGTTACTGACATCTTTAAGCTGAAATCCGAGGATATGTCTATTGGGGATTAAAAACGCACGATAGCAATATAATTTTCTTCAAATTTAAGGAGGTTTGTATGGCGTTTTCGGCTGCCGCAGTATGTCTTATAGCTTGCCATGGTGGGCCGGCAGATCATTTTGCAACCTTTGCGGAAAGCTTATCCAAAGATGTGGGAGCTATTGAGATTTATGCATCAGGACCGGCTTTGAAAAAATTCCAAGAGCGTGGAATTGAAGTGAAAGGCTCATTCTCTATTGATAAAATTTCTCCTGAAGCAGAAGACGCATTAGCTGAGCAAATTGCAAGGGCTTGTTCTACTGCGTCAGTAATCATTACAGATGTTGGTCATGCGTTTGATATTAAAGTTCAAAAGGCTCTGGCTCGTCAAGCAGCACATGTTCTTCGTTTTGCCTATTATGACAATCCCGAGTCCTATGTGCCAGGAGGATACTCAGCAGTGGCGGCTCAAGTAATGTTAGCGGCTCATGGAGTTTTGTTTGCAAATTCTAATCTTGCCAAGGTTTCCATATTCCAAGAACCAGATAAAGAAATTGACTTTGGAAGTCGGAAAAAGTTTGGGATTGGTTATTACCCAATCAATCAAGCTGAAAAAATTGCTAAGCGACGAGCCTTAGAGCAGCTTTCCATGCGTCAAGCTCTATTTTCAAGAAACGATTTAGTGGATACGGGTCAAAAAGTTTTAGTGTATTTTGGTGGCAACAATGAAGAATATTTCTCAAAAGCATTTCCAGCTTTTCTTGCCTTGTTAGAAACGGGAATGGAACAATCGAGCTTGACCAATTTAGTTATTGTGATTCAGCAGCACCCTGGTGCTAAAAGTAAAAATATTGATGGAAATATGGTGTCAGCATGGATAGGTGAGCATGGTGAAAAAAAACAGGCTCCCCGAATAATCCTATCTGATTTTTCTTCTGATGATGCTCAAACGATTGCTGATGGAGCGCTCTACTACCAAACAAGTATGGGTCCTCAATTTGTGTTAGCAGGTATCCCTACCATACAAGTAGGGCATGAGACATTTGAGGATATTTTAGTTAGAAATCGACTCAGTCCGTCAGTAACAAGTGTGGATCAGTTTATAAGCGTTATTGATGGGTTGGCTCATCAAAAGAAGGAAATCCCGCGACAAGTGATCCTTGAAGGATTGGGAATCAATCCGGATTGGTTGCCAGCTTTAAAAACAGCTATTACGGAAAATGCTGAGAGCGCTTTTAAACAAAGCGTTTCTTTGTGTGGTTTTCAAGCAAAGAAATCTCATCGGCATTTCTATTTGGCGGCGGGAGGAATCATTCTTGTGGGCTTGTTAGCTGCGCGCTTTTTTAAGCCGCGTTATTCTTAGGCAGATGACAATCTCAGCAGGGCGTGATCTGATACTTTTCAGGATCGGTGTGCTTTCTGGGTAGGTTGCAGTAGAATCATGTCTTTGATGATATTAACCGCCTCTGTCATTTGGAGGTCTTCTTGCCCATAGTTGGGAATATTAAGGATGGATGAGCTTTCTTCTGAAGAGGATTCATTTTGGATGAGTTTTAAAAACAGAAGGAAATTCTTGTCGTGCTGGAGTCGATACTGGCTATTTTTTCGTAAAAGGGGAAGCATCTGAGTCCAGATGGAAAGTCTTTGCTGGAGGTTGGGTAAGTAGTTTTTCTGCATCCAAGCCTTGCTTTTGCTGTCAACATCAGAGAGAGGGTCTACATATACGGGCGTTATTTGGTCGTTTTTAAGAGGGTAGAGCAGGTATTTTTCTCCAATTGGAAAGGGAGCATACTCTGTAGGTATTTGGATGTCAGCTTTGACACCTTCAATTTGGGTCGAACGTCCGGAGACTGTATAATATTTACCCACTGTGACTTTAAAGTAGGCGCTAGCATCGCTGTCTGTGACTGTTTGATATTGGATCGAACCTTTTCCGTAGGTTCTTTCATCGCCTACAACAAGGGCAATGCCGTAGTCTTGGAGGGCTTGGGCGACGATCTCTGCTGCAGAGGCAGAAGCTTTTGAGGTGAGAAGTAGAAGAGGTCCTTCAAAGTAGACCCTTCCATTAATGTCTCGTAAGTATTGCATTTCTCCTTTTGAGTACTTGGAGACGACAATGACGCCGCTGGAGACAAAAAGGCCGGCCGTTTTGACGGCTTGATTTAAAAAGCCTCCCGAGTTTTCTCTTAAATCTACAACAAGGCCTTGGAGATTGCCTTGTTGTTTAAGTTGTTTGATTGCGTCCTTAAGGTCTTTTTCACAACTGGATCCGTCGCTGCTTTCATAGAAAGAGGCTAAGTTGATTTTGCCGATGATTCCATTGCCGCAAGGTTCATAGGAGTATTGTATGCGTTCTTCTTGCATGATAATTTTTTCTCGGACAAGAACAACGGTTGTTGGCGTGTTGTTTTCATGCTGAATTCCTAAAGATACTTTTTCACCTCGTTCTCCTTTAAGCAGATCGAGAACTTCTTCATAAGATAAAGATTGGATGGGTTGGTCGTTGATGGATACAAGTAAGTCTCCCGGTGTGATTTTTCCGCTGCGTTGAGCTGGTCCTCCAGAGATTGTGTTTTTAATGACTACTCCATGGATGCCTTCTCTTAAAACAATCCCTACGCCTTCGAATTGTTTTTCGAGGCTTGTTCTTAAGTCAAAGGCTTCTTGGGGGCTGAAAAAGGAGGTGTGGGCATCTAGGCTTTTTGCAAGAGCTTTTAAAATATGCAAAGAGAAGTTGTTTTGAGAAGAGTTTATGAGATAAGAGTTTTCTTGCTTTTGAAATCTTTTCTCCCAAAGAGCGAAGATTTTAGCTCGGTCTTCGCGCGTAAGAAAGGTGAGGTTCTCTTGAGATTTTTCTACAGCTAAAGCGTAGATGAGTTGATTGGATATTCTTTTTTTAAGTTCGGATGGATCTTTTGCATAGGATCCGCTCATGTCTTGGATTGTACTAAAATTCGCTTCGTCGAACTCTTCGATAAATTTTTTTTCGATTTCTTGACGGAGCGCGCGGGCTCTTAGGATCGATTTTTGGATTGTGCGATTCAGTGTCTCGTAGTATGGATATTGTCCTGTTTGATATTGGCTTACTACATCTTGGATCTGGCGATTATCTATATGAAGAAAAGAGTTGGCTTCTTCTTGGAGAAGGTAAACTTTATAAGGGTCGAACTGTTCGAGATAGACTTTAAAACTTCTCTTTACCAAGGTTGGTGAAAATTCTTGGAATTCTACATGCAAATCCAACATTTCTTCCATTGAAGGTTGAATATCTCTTAAGGTAAGGGGTTGGATGGCTGTTTGGGCGTAGCTCAGAGAGCTTAGGATGCAAAAAGTTGTAGTAATCAATCGGCGCATATCTCACCTTGGTACAATTCCAATTTCCTTATTTCTTTATTTCTCATTATTTGCCAATGATTTTTTTTAGAAATTGGTTTTTGCGCACAGCTTGAGCGTCTCTTGCTTTCTCTAGATTCGAATAGTTTTGCAAATAATTCTGTCAGCGAGATATAGTTTTCCTATTGTACTGTCAAAAAGATTTTGCAAGGAGAATGGCGACAATGCCAACTATTAACCAACTCGTTCGAAAAGGTCGTATTAATAAAGTACGTCGTAAAAAATCACCTGCTTTACAAAAGTGTCCTCAAAAAAGAGGCGTCTGTCTTCAGGTGAAAACTAAAACACCTAAGAAGCCTAACTCGGCTCTTCGGAAAGTTGCATGGGTCCGTCTTTCAAATGGACAAGAAGTCATTGCCTATATTGGAGGAGAAGGACATAACCTACAAGAACACAGCATCGTGTTAGTGCGCGGAGGAAGGGTGAAAGACTTACCCGGCGTGCGTTACCACATTGTGCGTGGAGCTTTGGACTGCGCTGCAGTAAAAGACCGTAAGAAGTCACGATCCAAGTACGGGGCAAAACGTCCTAAGTAATATTAGGATATCTTTTTTACCCATTTAGATATCCTGATTCGCGATTGTTTCTGCAGTTTTTGCAGTAATAATCTCGGATCGGTTGCGTGTTTATGCGAGCCAAGTGAATCGCTTTGGATTGTTCGAGAATTAATGTTTAGGAGAATAGAACCAAATGTCTAGAAGAAGACGTGCCGATAAAAGGCAAATAGATCCAGATCCAATTTATCAGAGCCAAGTATTGGCGAAATTTATCAATAAGCTCATGTATAGCGGAAAAAAATCAGTAGCAAGAGGTCTGATTTACCGAGCTATAGAGAAATTTGCAAAGCGCGTAAAGGCGGAGAGTCCTTTGGAAGCGTTTGAGCAGGCGTTAGAAAATGCAAAACCTTCTTTGGAAGTAAAATCCCGTCGTATTGGGGGTGCTACTTATCAGGTGCCTGTTGAAATTGTGCCAGAGAGAAGAACAGCGCTTGCAATGCAGTGGATTATTCAGTATTCCCGTGAAAAAGCAGGAAGATCGATGGAAGATGGCCTTGCTTCAGAATTGGCAGATTGCTACCAAAACCAAGGGTTAACAATCAAGAAGAAAGACGATACGCACAGAATGGCAGAAGCAAATAGAGCTTTTGCACACTACAAATGGTAAGAGGCAGTCATGGGTAAGAGACCAGAAACAGATCAGCTACACAAAGTGCGCAATATCGGTATCATGGCGCACATCGACGCCGGTAAGACCACCACGACTGAGCGCATCCTATTTTATTCGGGAAAATCCCATAAAATTGGAGAGGTTCACGAAGGCGCTGCCACAATGGACTTCATGGAGCAGGAAAGAGAGCGCGGCATTACTATTACCTCTGCTTCCACAACGGTGTATTGGGATGGGTGCAAAATCAACATTATCGATACTCCGGGACACGTTGACTTTACTATCGAGGTAGAGAGGTCTTTGCGGGTTCTTGATGGCGCTGTTGCTGTATTTGATGCAGTGGCTGGAGTGCAGCCGCAATCTGAAACAGTTTGGAGGCAAGCCGATAAATATGGAGTGCCTCGCGTTGCATTTGTCAATAAAATGGACCGGATTGGAGGAGACTATTTCCATGCAATCCAGACAATGAAAGACAAGCTGGGTGCCAATGCGGTTCCTGTACAGTGTCCGATAGGTGCAGAGTCTGATTTTAAAGGCATGGTCGATTTAATTCGCATGAAGGCATATCTCTTTTTAGATGAGACCATGGGTGCGAAATACCAAGAAGAGGAAATCCCTGCTGACATGCTTGATCGTTGCAAGGAACTTCGGATGCAATTGCTCGAAGAAATTGCGACAATCGATGAGAGCAATGAAGAGCTGATGATGAAGGTTCTGGAAAATCCAGATTCTATTGCTGAAGCAGAAATCCATGCTGCAATCCGCAAAGGTGTGATTGCTAATAAAATTACACCTGTTCTATGTGGAACTGCATTTAAAAACAAAGGTATTCAACCTTTGTTGGATGCTGTTGTAAGCTGGATGCCGTCTCCGTTGGATAGAGGGCTTATCCGAGGAATGAACATGTCTACGAATGCTCCAATGGAAATTCAGCCGGATGATAATAGTCCGCTTGCGGCTCTTGCATTCAAAATTATGTCGGATCCTTATGTTGGAAGATTGACATTTGTGCGTGTTTACGCAGGAACGCTCGGAAAAGGCGTAACCCTTATCAATACCACAAAAGATAAAAAAGAACGTGTGTCCCGCTTGCTGGAAATGCATGCCAACCAGAGAAAAGACCGCGATGAATTTTTCACTGGTGACATTGCTGCATGTATCGGATTAAAATATACAAGCACGGGAGACACCCTCTGCTCTGAAGATAATCCGCTACTTTTGGAAAAAATGGAATTCCCAGAACCTGTGATTTCAATGGCTATCGAGCCGAAGTCAAAGGCAGATCGCGAGAAGCTTTCTTTAGCTTTAAGCTCTTTGTCGGAAGAAGATCCTACGTTCCGCGTACAGACAAACGAGGAAACGGGACAGACGATCATCTCCGGAATGGGAGAGCTTCACTTAGAGATTCTGCGAGATAGGATGTTTAGAGAGTTTTCCGTAGAGGCAAATGTCGGAAAGCCGGAAGTTGCCTATAAAGAGACGATCACAATTCCAAGCTCTACGGAGACGAAATACGTCAAGCAGTCAGGCGGTCGCGGACAATATGCGCACGTTTGTCTGGAAATTGCACCCAATGAAGTGGGTAAGGGCAATGAGGTTGTCAGCAAGATCGTGGGAGGATCTATTCCTAAGGAGTACATTTCACCTACAATCAAAGGGATTGAAGAGGGAATTTCTACGGGAGTTCTTGCCGGGTATCCTCTTGTAGACGTCAAGGTTGCGATTACATTCGGTTCTTACCATGAAGTCGATTCTAGTGAAATGGCATTTAAAATCTGCGGTTCTATGGCGATTAAAGATGCTGCTAGAAAAGGTAAGCCGGTATTGCTAGAACCGATCATGAAGGTGGTTATTACGACGCCGGATCAGTTCATGGGCGATATTATCGGAGATGTTAACCGACGTCGAGGTAAGATCTTAAGCCAAAACACACAAAAATCTACGGTTGTTGTAGAGTCAGAAGTGCCGCTCAGTGAAATGTTTGGCTATTCTACACAACTCAGATCGATGAGTTCAGGCCGTGCGACCTATACGATGGAACCAAGCCATTTTGAAAAGGTTCCAACGAAGTTACAAGAAGAAATTTTAAAGAAATAACAGGTATTCTTAAGGACACATTATAATGGGAAAACAATCCAGACAAAAAATCAGAATACGGTTAAAAGGATACGATCAAAGAGTACTCGATCGTGCCACTGTGGATATTGTAGAGACCGCTAAAAGAACGGGTGCTCGCATTGTAGGACCTATTCCTCTTCCTACCAGAAGAGAGATTTATACAGTGCTCCGTTCTCCCCACGTTGATCGTAAATCTCGAGAGCAATTTGAGACCCGCACGCATATTCGCATGCTGGATATTCTCAATCCGACTCCAGATACGATTGATAAACTCAAGGTGTTACCGGTAGCTGCGGGTGTTGATATTAAAATCAAGGCCTAAAGCGTCTGATATAGCTCGGTATTAAAAAAGCCACCTATACCTTAGGTGGCTTTTTTTTTCTTCTAGCAATTGCTGGAATCTGTATGATGAGCTGCTTGAGTATATTCTCGAGGCAAAAATGAAACATTGGTTTTTTTCTTGGTGTGTTCTTTTATCAGCATTGAGCTGGGCTTATGTTCCTCAGGACAGAGAGGAGAGAGTTGAAGGGAGCGCTTGGCATTCTCTTTTTCGAAGAGAGCTAAAAAAGCAAAAACAGCAAGAGAATCAATCTCCTGTTTATGAAATTTTAGAAGATGCCTCAGAAGAAGATCCTGTGAGAGGTGAGACTCTTAAAATCCGGCTAAAAAACGGACTTGTTGCTTATCTCGTGTCTGATCCTACTTTTTCAGAATCTGCAGCGGCGCTCTCCGTTCGTGCGGGGACTTGGGATGATCCCAAAGAATTTCCCGGAATGGCCCATTTTGTAGAGCATCTTTTATTTTTAGGAACCAAAGCTTATCCAAGTGAAATGGAGTATTCTCAATATGTGCAGGAAAGAGGAGGAGATAGCAATGCAGCGACATTTTACGATCGGACTGTATATGGGTTTTCTATCCCTCATAAGGGATTTGAAGGAGCTTTAGATCGCCTTTCTCACTTTTTTGTCGATCCTTTATTTACCTCTTCTGCCATAGAAAGAGAGATTCATGCCGTAGATCATGAATTTGAAGATGCCATAGAAGATGATTCGATCCGAGCTTGGAGAGTTCTAAAAGAAACCGGTAGCTCAACCCATCCAAATCGGCGATTTTCCTGTGGTAACCTTTCTTCTTTAAAGGGGATATCCTCCCAAGATGTGCGTTCTTGGTATCAAAAATATTATCAGCCAGAGCAGATGCGGCTTGCTGTTTTCTCTTCGCTTCCGCTATCGAAACTGGCTCGATTGGTATCGCGCTGTTTTTCTAAAATCCCTTCTGAATGCCAGGCGTTGCAAGAAAGAGGCTTGCAAGATAAGACTTTGACCTCTGACCAGCAGAGGGGGCATCTCATTTATATTACCCCTTCTTTTAAAAATAGGTCTCTCTTGCTGATCTGGGAGGTTCCCAAGATACTCTCTGATGCTAACGGGGCAATGGAGCTTTTGGAGATGGCCTTTGATCATCCAGGAGAAAATAGCCTTGATTTTCAGCTAAGAGAACAAGGATTGATAACAGAAGCTCATGCGGAATATGTAAAGCTGGAAGCATCCCATGCTCTTTTTATGTTCGAATTGTCTTTAACAGAAAGAGGCATAGAGCAGTCTGAACTTGTTATCGAAAAGTGTTTTGCAGCGCTCCATAGAATCGCTGAGCTTGATGTTCCCGATTATCTCCTTGAGCATGCAGCGCATTTACAGCATAGGCAGTTAGAAGATCTTTATAGTGAGCCTTTATTTACAGGAGTTATGGAGATAGCAGGAGATTTGCTCGATGAAGAGATCTCCACATATCCTCAAAAAAAATACAGTCTGAGTTTCTCTTCTTTGGAGAGCATAAAAGCGTTACTCGGCTATTTCCGTGCGCATAATGCTGTATATATGATGATAGCTTCTCCCGAGGAGACCGGAGTTAGACCCACGGCTATGGAAAGATGGATGGGGACAAAATATATAGTACGGGAGATTTCCGAAGATCGTCTAGCGCTCTGGGAGAATGTGGAACCGGATGCCTCGATTGGCTGGATTCCTATCGAGTATTGCGAGGAAATAGAAGAGGAGGATGAAGAATCATTGGAAGAGGATTCTTCCGCATCGGTCCTTGTCGTAGAAACTCCGCTTGCTAACATCCATTTAATCCAATCTGCATCTTCAGAAGGCCGCGTGCATGCGCTATTTGATGTGTCTTCTTGTGTCGCAGGGGCTCATATTGCAGCGGCCGCCTCTTTCCATTTAATAGGACTAGGACTAGAAGAGGTTCTCCAGAAAATTACTTGGCCGGAAGAACTGGATTGGAGCCTGGAGATCAAGTCCGGGAAAATCCACCTTTTCTTAAGTGCTCCTTTAGAGAGTGCCGCAGAACATTTTGCTTCTTTTTTTACTGTATTAAAAGGGTTATCTTTTGATCAGAATGATTTTGAGTGCTTTAAACAGGAGTGTATCCATCGATACCAAGGGGATCCAGAGCCTCTTGAATATGCTCACAGCCTCCAGCAGTCTCTTTTTGGCACTCGTACTCCGACAGAAATGGAGATTTATCAATATATTCCTTTATTGTCCTATGAGGATTTTGCAGATTTTCAATCCCAATACTTAGATGTGTTGCGCATTGAAGGAGCTTTTCTTGGGGATTTAGATCCGCAAGTAGCTGTTTCTTTGTGGCAGAAGGTAGAGCAAGGATTAGGCTCTAAAGTTCGCTCTGAAGAATCTGCACAGACTCGCTGTGCGTTGCCGGATCTTCCTTGCAGTCACTATCTTTTGCAGAAAACGCATCGTAAAGGCAATGCCCTTCTTTTAATGATCGATGCAGGGTCTTCTTCCTTGGATAATTGGGCGGTTCAAAAAACGCTTTCCTCTCTTTTGGCTCAGGAATTTTTCGAAGAGCTTCGCACTAGGCAGCAAGTGGCTTATAAGCTCTATAATTGGCAAGAGCAGTTTTTGGGACATATCTATCAATGTTTTGCTCTGCAGTCGAGCGACTACCATCCTCTGGATTTGTTGCAGCGAGTGGAGTTTTTCCTTGAGAAAGTGGTTGAAAAAAGTAATGCATTGATTACGGAAAAGCGCTTTTCCGTTGTGCAAAATGCTCTCATTGGAAAATTGGAACAGCAGATTGAGCAAGAAGAATCAGAATCGCTAGTGAAAAGCAAAATCAATCTGTCTCGGGTAACTTACGAGCAGGCTTTGCAATCGACTCAAGAAATTTTTAGCAAAGAAAACCGCCGGAGAATCGCTCTTTTAATTGCTGGATCTGGGGAAAAAAGAGAATGGGAGGAATCCGCCCTACAGATTCTTTATCTGCCCATAGAGAAAGAAAGCCTCTGTCGATAATTAGGAGATCTGGTAAACTATCCGGTTTTTATTATTGAAATAAACTATTAAAGTGGAACTCATGGATTTAAAAGAGTTTTTTTTGGCTATAAATCAAAATTTCACATTTTTTATTGTCTTTCCTGCAATTGTTTTACTTGGGTTCTACTTCACCGTGCGTTTGAAGTGTTTGCAGGTGCGTAAATTAGGTTTAAGTTTGCAAACATTGCTGCGCAAGGATTCGGGTAAAGAAGGAAATATCAGCCATTATGAGGCTATTTCTGCCGTGATCGCAGGCAACCTAGGAACCGGTAATATTTCAGGGATGGCGGTCGCTCTGTCTATGGGTGGCCCCGGAGCTTTAGTCTGGATGTGGGTCATGGCCTTTTTGGGGTCGATCATCCAGTATGGCAGCTGTGTGCTTGGGGTCAAATACCGCAGACAAGATGAGACGGGCGAGTTCGTAGGAGGCCCTATGTATTATTTGCGTGATGGCCTTGGCTGGAAAAAAATAGCCACCCTCTTTGCTTTTGTCACCTTAATTGCAGCGTGTACAGTTGGAAACTTTGCTCAGATTAACTCCATTGTATTGCCACTCCAAACGTTCGGTTTCAGCCCTTGGATTTGCGGGATCTCCATGATGGGTGTCTGTGCTCTTGCTCTTCTTGGAGGTATCCAAAGAATCGCTCGGATTGCCTCTTCGGTAGTCCCGGTCATGGCTCTTCTCTATTTAGGAGCAGGATTTATAATATTATTTTTTTATCGCGATCAGGTGATTCCAGCTTTAAGTCTAATGGGAAAAAGTGCTTTTCAATGGACTTCTTTAGCAGGAGGTACGCTTGGATTCACCCTGGCACAGGCTCTCACAACCGGATTTGAAAGAGGCGCTTTTGCAACGGATGCGGGGACCGGAATTGTTCCTATTCTCCAAGCAGGCGCTCGCACGCAAAATCCTGTCATAGATGGAATTGTGACTTTAATCGCCCCTTTTTTAGTGATGATCGTTTGTACGATGACAGGCCTTATCCTGCTTGTAACAGAGGCCGCTTATCAGCCGGATCTGCAAAGCACAAATATGGTCACTTTTGCCTTCGAACAGGTTTTTGGAGCCAAAGTAGGTCATGGTCTTGTCTTGGGGGCCTTGGCTTTATTTGCCTACACTACAGTCATTGCTTGGGGCGGCTGTGGCGAAAAAGCTGCACAATTTCTATGGGGCAAGAAAAAAAGCCGCGTCTTTCCTTACCTTTACCTTGCCTTAATTCCAGTAGGTGCTGTTGCTCAAGTAGATATGGTGTGGATTTTGGCTGATCTTTCTATCGGCGCCATGCTGGTCACCAATCTTATTGGAATTACAGGGCTTTCAAAAGAAATATTGCAAGCAAGCCATGCTTATTTAGATACAGAAAATGTATCAGCTTAATATTCAATAGAATAATCGTTTTAATGCCTGTTGGTTTTTCTGGTGCACCATCATATTTTAATAATATTTTTTTTGATTTACTGCTTGTTGTTATGCTATAATTATTAATAAATTAAATTGGATTAATTATGGCTGCAATATCACAAGAATTATCGGTGTTTACAGAGAATGCTTATGTTTATCAAGATTTTTTTAAGAAAGTGCAAGAATTACCAGTAAAAGGAGAGTCCGATCCTTCAGAAGAGAAGACGAGTCTGGTCGTGTGGATTCAGGATAGTGAAGGTCTTCATAAGGATGTTCTTTTAGAAGTTGTAGGATATGGCGGTTTTAAAAAAGCAGTCAAATTAGAAAGTGGGCGCGTTCTGCTCATTCGCAATATGGACGTAGAAAATATAGAGGATGTTGAAGCAGTTCAAGCGGTTGCAGCTGTATGGCAAAGGGCGGTAAAAGAAGAAGTCTTTATGTCGCAGTTGCTTTCCACAGTCAATTTGCTCTCTCCTCTATCGCGAGAAGTCCGTGTTTTTCTGGCTCTGGACGCAGAAGCTTCTATCACTGCGTATTCTTCAGAAAGTTTTGACCAGGCGTTAAGCAGAGGAATGCATGTGATCGATGTAAAGAATAGACTCAAATCCACTTGGAAATCGTGCAAAAATCGGCTTTTTTCTTCGGAGGAAGACAGGATGAAGCCAGAATCTTGGGATTCGATGATAAAACCTTTGCTTAAAGATGTGGCTCAAATTTGTAAATATGACCTCCCTTGTGGGGTAGATTCTCTTAACATCGCAATTATTAAGACATCAGATGATCCTCTTTCATATGCGATTCGATATTATGGTTTTGATTTTTCTAGCAAGCTTAGACCTTCCAAACTCCCGGACGGTTCTTTGCAGGACTTGTCTATAGAAGATGCCGAACCTCTTGTGAAACACCTACTAAAACATGTATTCGATACAGTACTTGAGTATGAGTATGCTCCCCACTTTCCTAGAAAAGCAGACGAGCTTCGAGACACTCTTGTAGAAAGATATGCTCCTCAGGTCATGGCGCTTCTTCCAGCTTCAGAAAGGGACCATAAGTAGTATGAGTGTGAATTTGGGTTTTATTTCGTGTGATTTTTAATGGAAGTATATACTGTATGAGTAACGTTGTTTTTTATTTATTATTAATAAATTAAATTTTACTAATTATGGCTGCAATATTACCAGGGCTTACAAGGCTTACAAGGTTTACAGAATTTACAGAATTTACAGAATTTATAGATGGCTCTTGCGAGGCAGAAGTCGCTTGCGTTTATCAGGATTTTTTTAAGAAAGTGCAGGAATTGCCAGTAAAAGGGGAGTCCGATTCTTCAGAAGAGAGGACGAGTCTGGGTGTGTGGATTCAGGATAGCGAAGGCCTTCATAAAGACGTTCTTTTAGAAGTTGTAGGATACGGCTGTTTTAAAAAAGCAGTCAAACTAGAAAGTGGGCGCGTTCTACTCATTCGCAATGTGGACTTAGGAAATATAGATATACACAATATTAAACTAGTTCAAGAGATTGCAGCTGTATGGCAAAGAGCGGTGAAAGAAGAAGTCTTTATGTCGCAATTGCTTTCTAAATTGAATCTACTCTCTCCTCTATCGCGAGAAGTCCGTGTTTTTCTGGCTCCGGACGCAGCAGTTTCTATCGCTGCGTATTCTTCAGAAAGTTTTGATCAGGCGCTAAGAAGGGGAGTGCATGTGATCGATACAAACACCCCCAAAGTATCTACTTGGAAATACTGTGAAAATCGGCTTTTCTCTTTGGAGGAAGATCGCAGGAAGTTAGAATTTTGGGATTCGATGGTAAAACCTTTGCTGATAGATGTGGCTCAAGTTTGCAAATATGGGGTGCCTTACTTGGGGAAAGATTCTCTCAATGTGGCGATTGTTAAGATATCAGATGATCCTCCTTCGTATGCGATCCGATATTTCGGTTTTGATTTTTCTAGCAAGTATCGAGTTTCTAAACTCCCGGATGGTTTTTCGAAGGTCTTGTCTGAAGAATCTGCAGCAGTACATGTGACACGGATATTAACACTTATGTTCGGTAAAGTACTTGAATATGAATATGCGCCCCATTTTTCTAGTAGAGAATACGATCTTCAAAAGTCTCTTGTAGAAAGATATGCTCCTCAGGTCATGGCGCTTCTTTCAGCTTCAGAAAGGGACCATAAGTAGTATGAGTGTGAATTTGGGTTTTATTGTTTTGGGTTTTTAATGGCAGCGGCTCTTCAGTCAGCAACATCGTGCATGGCGGTGTTGGCTTATCAGGTTCATGCAATCGAAAAACAGGCGCAAACAGCGCATTTGCGCGGCTCTCAGCCTTTGCCTACAGAATGGATCGACCGGGCTATAGAGGAGATCCGTCTTAGTTTGCGCAAAGAAGCGTCCCCTTTAGAAGAATCGCTAGCTTGCTTTTGGCTTGCGCTAGAAGACCCTTCTAAAGAAGTCTCAGAGCTCATCTGGATGTTGCAAGAGCTCTCTGATGCTTTTAAAGAAAAGCTCTCCAAGATAGAGGGAGAAGATTTTTTAGTAAATCCTCGCATCCTGCTCATGTATCACAACGATGAAGGCCATAGTTTTCTAGAGGTGTGTTTAGATGCTTTACATAGACGGGCTTCTTTAGACAGCGTAGATGCTGGGGAATTTGCCCAGGCGGATGTAGAGAGTCCTAATTTGGCGCTGCGCCAAAAATTATATCACGATCTTGCGCAGAGGCGTCCTGATTTTTTTCTTAGTGCTATCGAGAATATAAAAGTTCCTAAATTTCATGAAGAGCTCGCTCAAATTTTACTGGGTAGGAATCCGGTAGAACTCTGTGAAAACATCGAGAAGTTCTCTTTGGATGCGTGCCGGCGTTTTTCTATCGCACAAGAGTGTGCTCGGAAATCGCCCCTACCTTTGAGTAAAAATATACATAGCTTTTCCTTGAGCGATCTTGAGAGAAAAGAGATTGCTAAGATCTGTTTACTAAGGGACTCAAGCATTTTACCGTATTTATCCTCTTTTGGTCTTTCCGAAGAAGCGCGTTTTGCATTGTTTCAAGAACTCAGTGTAAGCGGATCGTATACCCGACATCTTGCGCATTTTGATTTGACAGAATCGCAAAGAAGACTCCTTTTGCCGGATCTTATCCAAAGAGATCCTCAGCAGCTTGTGCATGCGATTGCGCTGATCCCGGAAGAACTTCATGAAGTGTTCGCTAGGAGATTGATGGGAGATGTTCTTTTTTGGAAAGCACTGCCCGAATTGAATCTATCCGAAGATTTCCGTTATGCGTTAGCACTTGAGATCGGCACTCATGATCAAAATAGCGTCATGCGTAACATCCAAGATTTTCGATTAGAGTCGAAAGAAAAAAGATGTGCTCTTGCTAGGACTTTAGGGCCTGTAGATCCGAATGCTTTAGCTATGAGCTTAACAAAGCTCGCAATCGCAAGAGACGATGACACAGAGGGAGAGATTACGAAGATCCTTTTGCAGACAGATCCTTTTGGATTTGCTGAAGCTTGCGGTCTTTGGAAATTTTCTCACAATGAGCGTTTAGAGTATTTGCAAGAGGTGTTATTAAGGTCGGAGGCATCAGTCTCTTTGAATAGAAAAGGAAAGCGCGATGATCTGGTAGCAAAGATAATCTACAATTTTGATCGATATGGCATTGCAGAAGAGAAAAAAAGATACGCTCTATTTTTAGAGCTCTTCAAAAGGCGTCCTGTTATGGCGCTGGAGCATTTTTCATTATTTGAGATCTCCTCTTCTCAATATGTAAAGAAGATTGTGCTCCATTGTGCAGAGACCTATCCGTCCATTCTCGCAGAAGAAATTGCTGTATTTGGACTGAACACACAAGAAAGTTGGATCGAAGAAGTGAAGATGGAGGCTGCCAAGTTGTGTATACAACATGGAGATAAGGAGATTGGTTCTCACATCCCGGCATTTGCAATCCGCCATAAAAAGAATGCAATCGAATTGGTGCTTCAATATATGATCCGTCATGGGGGATCTGCAGAGACATGCAAGATGTGGTGTCAATCCGCTTATGGGAACAGTCCTTCTTTAGAGAAGAAGCTCCAATGGATCACGCAAATAGCTTCAAATGTAAGGGAAGGCAAGATCCCATCTTCTATGCTAGAGACTCTCCGCGACATCGTGGTCTATCCGCAAGAGCCTTTGGCAAGGCGCTATCTGGGTGCATGTGCAAGAGTGAGTTTATCTCAAGAGAGTATCACAAAATACCAACAGAGGATCTGTGATGCGGCCTATTTGAAGCTACCTATGTTGAAGATTGGTGAGTGGGAGATGGATTTTGAAGATAGATTGCAAACCGGAGCTTTTTTAGAAGAAGATTTAAATACATACCTTCGAGAGATCTATGATGATGCGGCTCTTCTAAAGAGAGAAAGTTTGCAAAAATGGGTTGTTCAAATAAGGTACGATTGTAAAGGTTATGATGATAGAGAGAGACAGTGGATTTCAGATTTAGAACATGATTTGCGAATCATCAATTTTGAATATGCGCTTACTGGTTTTGCTTCCGAGAAAAAGTTGTTGATAGACACATTTTGCAGTAATCTGGGACTTGAAGGGGAACATACCTCAGCAGCTCTTTCTTTTGTTGAAGAGACTGGCCGGAAGAAGTGGTGCGATAGGATAACGCAGAGCCTGATACAAGCTCAGGAAAGTGGGATATTGGAGAAGTTTCGATTGCAAAGACAAGAGCAAATCGCAAAAAGAGCTCAGATACGCCAAGACATCGCAGATATCCAAAACATATTAAAACGATATAAAAGAGAATTGAAATATGCACATAGCATAGAAGGCCTTATGCACCCATGCCTTGTTTTTATGAAGGCGGTGTCTAGCGTAAGAAGATTGACTCCGGAAGAAAAGATCCGTTTCGTTGCTAAGGTCCTCTCTATGGAATCTGAAGGGATAATCCAAGTAAGGATTCGGACTGCTTCTACCTTGTGCACAATCTGTTCTCAGGGTCTCGGTATTTTATTGCGGCAGGTGATGCAAGAAGAGGGAACGCTGATGAGCCGGTTGATGCAAGGACTGCTGTCGGATGATTTTTTCCGCCAAGCTGTAGAGCATCCTTGTTTTGAAGCGGCTTATCCAAGGACTTTGGATACGATGAGAGTTCCCGATGCTTGGCTTACCTATGGAAATGTCATAAGATACCAGTCTGACGAAGTAAAGAAAGCTTTTCACCAAGCCATCGACAGTATCTTACGTGGGACTTTGCATACCGACCGTTATTGCACGGAAGGAGAGAGAAGAGAGCACCTGCGGTTGCTACAAAAGGAGTTGGGTGATGAAAACTGGGATCTTTGGCAGAGAGGATATGCGGAAGAGCCTTGTATGGTAGACTTAGGAGAAAAGAAAAGCCACTTTGAGTTCCGAAATTTTTTACAAGAAAAATGCCGCCATAGGCACCTGGAAAGGCCGGGCCAAGAGTTAGAGCACCTCAAGCATTTTTTGGACAATCCAACCGAAGAGCTTTTTACCCGATATAGTGAGGAGAGCAGTAAAGACTCAGAAAATGCGGTTTTTGCCGCAGAAGTTCGTTTAATGCACTGGTTTTTAGATAAGCCCTCTTTAGAAGACTTAGCAAAAGAAGAAGAGCTACTCAGTAAGATCGCTGGCGTTTTACAAGATTTTGAGATTGCCAATGATTTGCAAGGGCTTTTCAAGCAGCTATCTGGCATGAAGAAAGTGCAAGTGGTAGATACAGATGACTGGATGGATCTTTTCCTTTGTGGGACAGAAGTCCAAGGTAGCTGCCAAAGAGTCGATGGAAGCGCAGATCTCAATCAATGTCTTCTCGCTTATATTTTGGATGGGAAAAATAGGCTGATTGCCGTTAAAGATGCGCAAAGCGGCGAGATCCAAGCGCGCGCCATCCTCAGGTTGCTATTTTGTCAAGATAAGCCTGTCTTATTTTTGGAAGAGATCTATCCGGATGTTTGTCCTTCGGCTTTCCGAGATAAAATCATGGAGTGTGCAAAGCTAAGAGCCGATAGTTTGGGATTGGATTTATATGTATCAGGAGAAGAAGAGGATCTTGTATCGCTCGGGTCTATAGCGCCTTTTGAATATTTTGATTCTGCAGAAGAAGGGGTGAATCCGGGCGATCAGCAATGCGTGATTCGAGGGATGAAGATTTCTCTGCAATCGGATAGGCAATAGGAGAGAATATGGTAGCACCTATATCGAAACTGAACTTTTTTTCTATGCAAGCTCTTGAAGAAAGAGCAAGAAGTGAGTCTTTTGAGCAGATGCTGCCTTATGCTCTTTATGCGATCTCTAAAAATTGCCGCCAGCAGATCTGTCACAATTTAGCTCGTCCGGCTTTCGATCCTGTGACTGAGTGGATGGATCGGGCGATCTCATCTGTCCAAAGAACTTTGAAAGAGCACGAGACAAAAGCTCCTACTGTGGTCGATCTTCTTGCCTGTTTTCTGTTTGCTTTAGACGAATCTTCCTTTGATATAGTAAGCCTGCAGAGCGCTTTTTTGAAACTTCCCGAGTCGTTGCAAGAGAAGCTTTCTACTTTTCTTGGAAGAGAATGTCTTTTAGCAAATCCTCGAGCTTTGCTGGAGTGGCAAGATGATGCGGGGAATAACCTTCTTGAAGTATGTATGGAAAGACTCTACCAAGGCTTCTCTTTGGATGAGATAGACATGACAAGCTTTAAACTAAAGCCGGGTTCTATGGAGGCCAAGCGGAAGGAGGAAAAAGAATTCCGGCGTGTGCTGATTTTAAGAAATCTGTCCTTTTTTACAAGTCATATAGAGAAGATAGCGAGCTTGGGGCTGCGTTATCAGATTGCGATGTGCCAGATTGAAAGAGAGCTGGGATCTTTTCTTGTTCATGTAGAGAAATTTTCTTTAGAGCCTGCTATGCAATTTGAGATCGCAAAAATCTGCGCAAAAAGAGATCCTAGATTGCTTGCTGAAAACATCCATCGATTTTCCTTAAGCGATCTAGAGAGACAAGAGATTGTAAGGATTTGTTTGCAAACCAAAGCTGAAGTTGCAGTGTATTTACCCAATTTTGGTCTTTCTGAAGAAGTTCGTTTTCAGTTGTTCCAAGATCTGGGTACAAATATGAGGAGAGGCACTCCCCATCCGTTTATGAAGTTTGTTTCTTTTTTTTGTTTGACAGAAGATCAGAAAGGAGCGCTTTTCCCAGGTCTTATTGCTGCATGCCCTGGGCAGTTTGTCGATGTCATTGAGTCAGTTCCGATAAATCTTCAAGAGACACTAGCTAGGGCTCTTTTGCAGGGTCGTGATTACAGAAACTTTTGGGCTGCATTGCCTAAACTGCAGCTATCCGAAGAGATCCGTTATGCGCTTGCAATAGAGATTGGATCTGATGATGCACACGATGTTATGCATAACATCGCAAACTTTCGATTGGAGTCGAAAGAAAGAAGGTACGCTCTTGCAAAAGCTATAGGAGAAATCGATCCGAGTGCTGTGGCCTATGGGCTTAAGGAATTGGGCATTGTAAGAGAAGATGATACGGACGGGTCTCTTTCGAAGATCCTCTTGAACGCTCGTCCTTTGGGATTTGTTGAGATTTGTGATATTTGGGGGTTTTCTCAAGAGGAGCGTATAGGGCATTTAGAGAGAACATTTCAGGATTTGTCTAGAGCAGGGATTCGAGAACAGAGGTGGGTGATCTCTCATTTCGGTGAATATGGGATGGTGGATGAAGAGGCAAGGTACCGGTTGTTTTTGCAAGCAGCAAAAAGCGATCTATCTGGAGCCTTGTCGGGTTTTTCTAATTTCTGTCTTAATCCATCCCGCCATAGAGAGATTGCTGAGCGCTATGTGGAGATAGGGCCTGAGGATGTAGCACAAAATATCAGCGCTTTTACCTTGGATACAGCACAAAAGAACAGGATAGCGCATTTATATGTCCGGCATGCCGAGTGTCATTCGAGAATGATCAATTACATGCAGAAGTTTGGAATCAGGGATAAAAAAGAAGTGATGAGTCTTATTCTGGAATATGCTGCTAAACAAAAAAAAACACGAAATGATGTAGAGAATAGTAGTTATATATCCTGGTATGAGACCATCGATCCTATCGGGCATGAAAGAGTGTGGATGATAAAAGAAATCGTAGAACAGCTCGGTGGAGAGATCTCCTCTGCAGCGCAACGGCTCTTTTTGGATTTTATATTCTATGGCAACGTCGGTCTTGCGAAATACGCGGTTGAAAATTTGATCTTGTATGTAAAAAGAGGATATTCTCTTGGATCCTATGAAGAGCTCTGTAAAAATGAAAAAGGAGAAATCCTCACTTTTTTGAAGCTGCCCATGTTGCAGATCGCTTATTGGATGGCTGAAGGCGGCAAGGAACCCCAAGTCAAAAGGATCCGTCAGCAGTTAAAATCGTATAGATACGAGTTAAAAAATGGAGATCCTATCAAGGGTCTCATGCAGCCTTTACTATATTGCATGCAAGGATTGTCTTATGTAGAGGGTCTTAGCGCGCAAGAAAAGCTCTTGCTCATGGAAAAAGCCCTTTTAATACCTCCTCCGGAGTTACAAAAGAGCCTTGCATACATTCTCATATTTAGCAAAATGGGGTGGATCGATTCTTTGCGGGAGACGATGGAAAATATTGCTGAGCTGCCCAAGATCATGCAAAAAAGATTACAAGAAGATCCTTTTTTTTCTAAGAGCGTGGCTATACGGGGGTTTGTAGAGAAATATGAAAAAACCTTAGCGCTAATGCGAAGCCGAGATGCCTGGATAATCTATGGATTGAAAATACAAGAGACATCAGAAGAAGCCCAAGCTGCATTTCATGAAGCGATCCGAAGTATATTGCAAGGGACATTATCGGATGATCGTTATGCGATAAAAGAAGGTAGGGAACACTTAAGGCGTTTGAAAGAAAAGCTAGGGGAAGAGAGGTGGGCGCTTTGGCAAAGAGAATCTGTGTCGGAGCTGTTTGAGATTAATTTAAGTGGAAAATCTACCCCCTCTTTTTCATTCCAAGACTTCCTACTTACTCGATGGAGAGAAGGACATCTAGTTTTTCGAGAACATACGCTTGAACACCTTGCCTTGTTTTTGGAAGCCCCTAGTGCAGAGAAGCTTGCAGAATATGAAGAGATGGGGGTAAAAGACTTAGGAAATCGAGTCTTTGCTGCAGAAATTCAGCTTATGAAATGGTTTTTAGAAGGGATCTCTTTAGAAGAGATCGGAAAGCAAGAGGCGCTTATCTCCGATATGGCGACTTCTCTTGTCCGCTATGAAATTGGAAACGACCTATTAGGTCTTCTGCGCAAGCATCGCAAAGAGACGATGATAGTGCAGGTTGTAGAAACCGATCATTGGCAAGATCTTTTTCTCTGCGGCACAGAGGTTCAAGGGAGTTGCCAAAGAATTGATGGAGATTCCCTCTATAACCGATGTCTGCTGGCGTATATTCTGGATGGAAAAAACCGAATCATTGCGGTAAAAGATGCGAGTGGGCGGATCCAGGCTCGGGCGATTTTACGTTTATTATTTTGCAAGGATAAGCCTGTCTTATTTTTAGAAAAGATCTATCCAGATCCTTGTCCCGGTGGTTTTCAAGAGCAGATCCTGGCTCTGGCCAAGCAGAAAGCAAGAGATCTAGGGGTCGGTTTATACTGCCAAGGCCATGGAGCCTGCCTTGAGTCTTTCCGAAGCTCAGTTCCTTTCGAATATGTGGATGCATCATCAGGGATCGAGCATTGGGGCGAGTTTACTGTCTCAGGGGCGCCGATTCCGTTGTGATTGAAGATAGAGAATGTATCTTCTTAATAATTAATGAAATATAGTTCAGTTTGTACTGTCTCATAGTTTGCGTCTGTGTATTTTAATTTTAATTGAATAATATTTTTTGATTTTTGATAGTTAATGCGTTATAATTATCTTTAATTTATTCAAAAATGAGATAATTATGGCAGCGCCTCTTAGGTCGACAACGTCTTGTATGGCGGCATTAGCATACCAGGTTTATGCAATCGAAAACCAGGTGCAAAAAGCGAGACTGAGTCAAGCTTTGCCTTGGTCTACAGAATGGATCAATCGGGCTGTAGACCAAATCTTGGTTTGTTTACGAGAAGAAGTATCCCCTTTAGAAGGGACTCTTGCCTGCTTGTTATTAGCATTAGAAGACCCGTCTCAAGAAGTTTCAGCCCTTGGCAAGATGCTGCAAGAGCTCCCCGATGCCGTCAAAGAGAAGCTTCCAAGCTCAGAAGAAGATCTTTTAGCAAATCCTCGCATTCTGCTCATGTATCATAACGCGGAGGGCCGTAATTTTCTGGATGCGTGTTTAGATGCTTTACAAAGGAAACGCTCTTTAGAAAGTATAGATGTAAGAGACTTTACTCAGACGGGTATAGAGCTGTCAGATCCTAAGCTGCGCCAAAGGCTATATCAAAACCTAATAAATAGGGATCCTGGTTTTTTTCTTCAAGGTATCGAGAATATAGGCATTCTTTCATTAAAAAAAGAGCTTGCTCAAGTTTATCTGGACAGGGATCCCTCGGTGTTTTTAGCGAACATGGAAAAATTTTCTTTGGATCCATCACAACATTTTTCGATAGCGCAAATTTGCGCAAAGAAAGTGCCACAAACTCTTAGTGACAATATGCATAAATTTTCTTTGTCAGACTTGGAGAGGAAAGAGATTGCTAAAATTTGTCTGACAAGAGACTGCCATGTTGCGTCAAATGTATCTTGTTTTCACCTTTCTGAAGAAGCGCGTTTTGAGTTGTTTTGCGAATTTGCAAGAGGCTATTTGATGCGCCTGGAATCACTTAAGTATTTTGATTTGACAGAATCGCAAAAAAAACTTTTTTTTTCAGAGCTCATCAAAAGCAATCCTCAGCGGCTTGTGGATGTGATTGCGCAGATCCCGGAAGAACTCCATGAAGCACTTGCAAGAGCTCTTCTGCAAGAGCATAATCAGAACGGCTTTTGGAAAGCATTGCCTGCATTGCAGCTATCTGAAGAGAGTCTCTATGCGCTTGCAACCGAGATGGGTCAAAAGGATCCAAGATCCGTTATGTGTGATATCAACGCCTTTCGGTTGGCATCGAAAGAAAAAAGATACGCTCTTGCAAGAGCTTTAGGAGTACAAGACCCGACTTGTTTTTCTTTGAATTTAGAAAAATTTGCGATTGCAAGAGAAGACGATATAGATGGAGAGATCAGCAAGATTCTTTTGCAAGCGTCTCCTTCTGCATTTGCTCATGCTTGTGTTCTTTGGGGATTTTCTCAAGAAGAGCGTCTAGAGCATTTGCAGGATGTATTATCCAAGTCTGTAGAGACTGTTTGTTTGCGGCGCAGAGCGCGTCTTGGTGATCCGGCAGGAGAGATGATCCGGCACTTTAATCAATATGAGATTGCCGATAAGACAAAGAGATATGATCTATTTTTGGAGCTTTTCAAAAGATCTCCTCAGATTGCGTTAGATTATTTTACTTTATTTGAGATAGATGTGTCTCTGCATTTTGAGATCGCTCAGTTTTGCGCAGAAAAATATCCGGAAATATTAGCGAATACCATAGACAGTTTAGTTTTGGGCGAAACGCAAAAAATTGCCATTGCGCACTTATGCATAGAACGTGGGCCTTATAACCCAAAGATCGTAGAAGCTCTGCAGTCTTTTCAGATTTCTAATAAAGATGCTATCTGGGCAATCCTTTTTCGGTGTGCCCAAAAAGAGGAAGGGCATGCAGACAATAGCTGGAGAACATTATCTGAGTGGGAGATGAGAGTTTTAAAACTTCGGAACATCATTCGAGAGACTCGAAATCTAGCCCCGGATGCTCAGATTCCTGATTTTCCTAAAGAAGTAGAATTTGCAAAATATTGTGCTGAACAGATTCCAAGCATTGTTGGTGCTAACATTCAGGCTTTTCAGCTTAGTGAAGATGAAAAATTTGCGGTGGCTAAGTTGTGCATACAATATGGCAGTAAGGATATTCGCTCTTATATCGATTCTTTTCAGATCCATCATAAAAAGAAATCCATTGATCTGGTTTTGCAATACGCTATCAAATATCCCGAAGAGACACTATGTCGAGAGTGGTGTACATCCGCATATGAGAAGCAGCTCCCATCTTTACAATGGAAATTGAAGCTTCTACCAGGAATTGTCAAGACAATACAAGGAAAACCGCAGCCAGATGGGATCTTAGATACGATCCGAGATATCATTGCATATCCAAACGAAGAGTTAGCCCGATATTGTTGGCGCCAGCTTCGAACTGTCCTTCAGTCTGATAAGGCGATTTCCAACTACATAAGGATGTTGGATCAAGCGGTTTATTTAAAGCTTCCCATGCTCCAGCCCTCTCAGTGGGAGATGCAATTTGACTCAGAAGTGACTCCAGGATGTTTTTTAGACTTGGATTTAGATGCATTTTTAGAAGCTATTCGAGGAGAAGAATTTCTTCCTGCGCAACAACATTTCAACTGCTGGATTGGCATGTGCAAGAAATACCAAAGCTCTTTTACCCCAAGACAGCAGGTATGGATAAAGGAATATCTTGGTATGTGGAAAGTGCTCAACAAGAAAACGATGCGCAGTAAGTTCTCTTCATCCGAATTTTGTTCTCATCTGGGATTAGAAGAGGATCACTTAAAAGCTACCCACGCAATCATTGAAAGTGAATACCAAGAGCAGTGGGTAGGTCTTGTGACTTCAAAGCTAGAGGAAGCTAGATCTTTAGGCTTGCTAACAGAGTTCCAAAGACAGCTGCAAACAAGAAGAGAAAAAGCTCGGGATATAAAGAAAGATATCGCAACAATCCGAAAAGAGTTACAGAAACATAAAAAAGAATTAAAAAATGGAGATGCCTCTAAAGGACTTATGCAGGCATATCTTGGTTTTATGCAGGCCTTATCAGAGGTAGAAGAACTACCGCCAGAAAAACAGATTCGGTGCGTAGCTGAGGTTCTTGCGAAAGAGCCTGTAGCTGATGCGAAGAAGAGGGTTTTACAGGCAACTGCATTGTGTAAGATCAAGCGTATTGATTTGCTTTGGCAAGCTATAGAAAACAGAGAGTCTTTATTGACAAAACTGCAAGAAGGACTGAAAGAGAGCGATTGTTTTAGAAGGGCTGTTGAAGGGATTGATTTTACAGAGACGTATGACAGAACCCTTGGATCTATGCGTGTTCCTGATGCTTGGATCACCTATGGATTGAAAATCCACGAACTTCAAGAGGAAGAGGTTGTTATCGCTTTTCAGCAAGCAATACAAAGTATTCTTAAAGAGACTTTGTCTATTGATCGCTATAGCATAGAGGGAGAGAGAAGACAGCATCTGCAGCGACTTCGAGAAAATCTTGGTAGTGAAAAATGGGCAGATTGGCAAAAAGGGTATACGCCAGAGCCTTGTTTAGTCGACCTGGAATCTCAAGATGAGCGTTTTTCATTCCAGCAGTTTTTAATGAGTAAATGGCAACATGGGCATATGCAGAAGGGCGGGCAGGTTCTCTTGCATCTCAAAGAGTTTTTAGGAGGCGGTAAGGAAAGACAGCAAGAGCTTTTTGGGCAGTATCAAGAAGAAAGTGCAAAAGACTCAGAAAACAAGGTTTTTGCAGCGGAAGTGCAACTGATGAAGTGGTATTTGGATCAGCCTTCTTTAGAAGGTATTCGTAGCGAAGATGCAGCGCTGATAGAGGTGATCCAGAATCTTAGCTTTTTTGAAATTGCAAACGACTTAAAAACTCTTTTAAAGAAGGTGTCTGGAATGGTGAGAGTGCAAGTTGTGGACGCAGATGATTGGCAAGATCTCTTTCTTTGTGGAACGGAAGTGGCGGGGAGTTGCCAAAGAATCGATGGATATCCCAGTTTGAATCGCTGCTTGCTTGGTTATATTCTCGACGGAAAAAATCGTATGATTGCTATTAAAGATGCAGACAGCGGAAAAATTCAAGCTCGAGCGATCATTCGGTTGTTATTGTGCGAGAGAAAACCAGTTTTATTTTTAGAAGACATCTATCCAGATCCATGCCCTGCCTCTTTTCAAAAAAAGATAGAAGAATGCGCAAAGATGAGAGCTCGTGATTTAGGAGTGCCTTTATATAGGCGTGGAGAAGATGCGGAGTTGACATTTCTTCAAAGTCCCGCGCCTTGGGAGTATGTCGATGCAGCGGGAGATGAGTTTAGAGGTTCTGAAGAACATACAATTACGGGAAATAGAGTTCCTTAAAGCTTGACTTCTGTCAGGGAGGAGAGGATCCCTTCTAAAAGAGAGGAAAGATCACGGCCTTCTTTTGCGGAGATCACATAGATTGGGGCGTGGTCATGGAATCTCTTTTGGAATTCTTCGATGTACAGTGAAGATTCTTCCATATCGGCTTTGTTTAAAGCGATCACATACGGTTTTTCGAGGATTTTTGGATCGTAGGCTTTGAGTTCTTGGTGTAGAACCTCGTAGTCGTCAAGAGGGCTTCTCTCTTCAAATCCTGAAATATCGATCACAAAGACAAGAAGGGATGTTCTTTCTATATGGCGAAGAAAGGCGATGCCAAGGCCTTTATTGGCATGAGCATCCTCGATAATGCCGGGGATGTCTGCAAAAAGACGCCGAGAGCCGTCTGAAAAAGCGACATATCCGAGGTTGGGAGCAAGCGTTGTAAAGGGGTAGGCCCCGATTTTCACAGGGATCATAGCGAGTTTGGAAAGGAGGGTCGACTTGCCGGCATTGGGCATTCCGATGAGTCCTACATCAGCGATCAGCTTTAGTTCGAATTCCACCTCTTTAGATTCTCCTGGAGTGCCTTCTGTGCAGTAGTTAGGCGCTTGGTGGGTGGGAGACTTAAAATGATCGTTGCCTTTGCCTCCAACTCCGCCTTTGCAAAGGCGCACTTGTTGGCCGTCTTCGGTTAGGTCAAAAAGAATTTCTTGAGAGACCTTGTCTTTGACCAAGGTCCCGCAGGGGACTTTGAGTACAAGATCCGACCCAGATTTGCCTTGGCATCGGTTACTGCCTCCGGCAGCTCCATTTTGTGCTACGAGGATCCGTTTATTGCGGTAGTCTTCTAAAGAGACGACGTTTTTATCGGCTTGCACGAGCACAGATCCGCCTCTACCTCCATTGCCGCCTGTAGGACCGCCTTTGGGAATGAATTTTTCTCGACGCCAGGCGATGACGCCATTACCGCCTTTGCCGGCAGAAAGAGAGAGAGTAACTGAATCAACAAACATATCAAGCTCTATGGGAAGAGCCTTCTTCCTTTAAGGAAGAAGGCAAGTAAAAATTAGACAGCAGGGAGAACGGAAACGTATGTGCGGTCGGTTTTTTGGTATGCTACGACGCCGTCGATTAAAGCAAACAGAGTATCATCCCGGCCTTTGCCTACGTTCTTAGAGGGGATCCATTTCGTCCCTCTTTGGCGTATGATGATGCTTCCTGCCGTAACAAACTCTCCGCCAGTTGCTTTGACTCCAAGACGTTTGGAATTGGAATCTCGTCCGTTTCTTGTGGAACCTTGCCCTTTCTTATGAGCCATGGTGAAATACTCCTTTTACTCTACGATATCTGTAATTTGCACTCTTGCATATTGTTGGCGATGGCCAACTTTTCTGCGATACCCTTTTCTTTTCTTGTATTTATACGCGATCTCTTTAGGACCTTTGACTTCTGAGAGCAATTGTCCTTTTACCGCTACAGTGAGATAGGGCTTTCCTATTTTGATTGCATTTCCATTGTTGACAAACAGAACCTGTTTGAATTCAATTTGTCCGTCTTTTGTTGTATCAAGTAATTCAATGTCAATGACATCGCCTTTTTCGACTCGATACTGCTTTCCACCAGTTTCTATAATTGCGTACATTGGACCTCCTGATAAGTACGGTGCAGAGGGAATTCTTCGTAGAGAACTTCTCTGGAGAGGAAAGTAAGGATGATAAAAGAACCTTTTTTTCAAAGTCAAGAGGAATTCTCGGGGATTTTTGGAGATTCTTAAATAAAAGAAGTAATTTATTTTTGATTTAAATAATTTTTTACATTAATATGAAAATAGAAAGCAACACGGGGGGAATATATGCCTGCCAGTGAAAAGAAATGGGGAAAAAAGAAATCCTCAAAAATTACTGTAAAAAATCATAGCCGGCCCAAAGTAGAAGAAGAAAAACCTAAAATGAATAAAAAAGCATGAAGGAAAAATCATGAAACACTTAAAAAAAGCAATCCGTCAATTGCGCGGCAAGACGCGCTCTAGCAAAACTAAGAAAAAACATGGGTGGAAAGAGTTTTGGAAGCGTTATTGCTCAATGTAATTAGCTGATTGTGCGTAGTCTGGAGCGGACTAGAAAAAAAGCATAAAAAAGAGCCGCAACAAGGGAGATGGTAGCGCCGGGAGGCCAGTTTAGCGTATAGGCGCTATACATCCCTAGACAAGAAAAAAGAGCTCCGAAGCCGATTGCAATCCACATCATCGAGGAAAGTCGATGGGTGAGAAAGCCGGCGATCGCTGCAGGGATCGTTAGCATAGCGATCACAAGGATGGCTCCGACTACCTGAATCAGAATGACGACGGACAAGGCAACAAGACAGAGCAGTAAGAGGTAAAGAGGTTTTACCGCGATCCCTTGAAGGGCTGCTTGCTGTTCATCGAAGCAGATGGCTTGGAATCTGCGGTAGAAAACCATTGTCAGTAAGACAACAATCCCGTCTAAGTAGAGCAAAGTCTGGATATCTTCCTGCGTCACCCATAGGATATTGCCAAAGAGAAAGTTCATGAGCTCTACGTTGTACCCCGGTGTAAAGGTGATGAAAAGAACGCCAAGAGACATCCCAGTTGCCCATATTGCAGCAATGATCGAATCTTCCCTTTCTTTGTATTGGAGATGGATCCATCCCATCGCCATCGCAGAAAGCAAAGCGGCCGCGATGGCTCCTTGAAGGGGAGTGAGAAAATCGTAGTGGTACGTCCTTTTTAGCCAAAGAAAAAACCCCATCCCTCCTAGTACGGCATGGGCAATGCTGCCGCTGATAAATACAATTCTTTTGATCACAACATAAGATCCGATGATGCCGCTTGCAACCGAAGAGGCGATCCCTGCGAGCAGTGCGGACAAAAGAAAGGAATTTACGCCAAAGCTTATCATAAAGGATCCTTCGAAAGAGTTTTTTTGATGAGAGGAGAATGGTAAAGCCCTAAGCCGAAGTGTTCGCATACTTGAGAAGGGGAAAAAAGATGAACGTGTCTATGAACGCAGACAAGAGACTCCGTTCTGTGCAGGATGGTTTGTAGGTCATGGGTGACCATTAAAATAGTCATTTTGCCTTTAAGGGAATCCAGGATTGATAAGATCTCTTCTTCTGCTTGAGGGTCTACGCTAGCGGTAGGTTCGTCGAGTAGTAGTATTTTAGGGTGGCTGACAAGTGCTCTTGCGATAAGGACGCGCTGGGCTTGTCCGCCTGATAGAGTTCCAAAAGCTTGGTCTTTAATTTCTAAAAGGCCTACTTTTTCAAGGGCTTGGAGGGAGTCTTTTTTTTGCTCTTTTGAAAGGGTCCCCCAAAAAGAGGCTTTAGATAGACATCCCATCTGGACGATTTCCTCGACGGTAATTGGGAATTGTTTGTCTAGTCTTGTTGTTTGGGGCACATAGCCAATGTGAGTTCTTGCTTTTTCCGGGGTGTGTCCCAATACAGAGATCTGTCCTGTTTGAGGCTTTAAAAATCCGGTAAGTAGTTTTAAGAGGGTAGTTTTCCCTCCTCCGTTAGGTCCGAAGATCGCGACAAAATCTCCTTCATGAAGGATGAGGTTGACTTCTTCCAATACGATTGCTTTGTCGTAAGAAAAAGAGACGTTTTCTAAAGAGATGGCAGAAGGTTGTTTCATTGTGGCTCAGCAATACAGCGTGCGAGATAGAGGATATTATTTAAATAATCTTCGCTATAAGGGTCTATTTCATCGACTGGTAGATGCAGCTTTTCTGCGATCATCTCCGCGCCTTTATTATTATATTGCGCTTGTGTCAATACAGTTCTTACGGGAAGGTTTTTAGCTTCTTCTAAAAGAGAGGATAGATGCCCCGGTAGGGGGTCTTTCCCTTCGCATTCAATAGAAAGTTGGATCAAATCGTAGTCGTGACAGAAATAACCGAAAGCGGGATGGGAAACTAAGATGGCATTGCCTTTGTATGGATTCAGCATGTTAGAGCAGAAAGTGTCGGCAGATTCAAGAGAATCTAGCAAGACCTGCAGGTTTTCTTTGATTCTCTCTTTTTGTTCGGGGAATGCGAGGGTCAAGGTTTCAGCGATTATCTGGGCTTGTTGTTTGGCAAGTCGGAGGCTCAGCCAGATATGGAGGTCTTTGGCTTCTGTAGAAGAATGCTCATGGTTGTGATCGCATGTTTTGCTAGAAAAGTCTGGCAAAGAGAGGCTTTCAGCTAGATTGAGAACGATCAAATTTGGATCAGATTCTTTGAGCGTTTTGTAGACTTTTTTCTCTGTATGTTCACTTAAGCGGATCCATACTTTTGCATTCCGCGCCTGCTCGACTTCTTGAGGAGAAGGTTCATACAAATGAGGATTGGCTCCGGGAGGGACAAGGGACATCGTTAAGAGGGTGCCGTCGGTTAACTTGTCTACAAAATATAAGTACGGAGGGACGCTGACAAGAACATCGCAAGATGGTTGTTTTTTTTGAGAAGAGCATCCAGTCAGAACAAAGAGGCTTAAGAGAAAAAATAAAAGCTGTTTCATAATATTGACAGTGAGGCTCCTCTTCGTAGTGGTTTTTTATAGAATACATAAGCTATTCTCTAGCTGGGAGAGACATTTTTTCAAGTGAAATAAATTGAATTAAAAGAGGCCTTCTATATATCATCAGCGGCCGTGCCTTATATTTGTGGAGGAGTGTCCGAGTGGCCGATGGAGCACGCTTGGAAAGCGTGTAAACATGATAAGTGTTTCGTGGGTTCGAATCCCACCTCCTCCGTGTTCTTTGCAGTTGCAGTGCAATTATTTCTTTAAAAAAAACCTTGCTGTGTTTAGAAAAACATCAGAGTAAGGGAGATACCAATGCGTTGTCCGTTTTGCCATCATGAAGAGTCCAAGGTTACTGATTCTCGAAACTTAATGGAAACTCATGCAATCCGAAGGCGTCGGGAATGTCTTAAATGCTTACGCCGCTTTACTACTTTTGAAACGGTCGAACTTACGATCCAAGTTTTAAAAAGGGATGGTCACTATGAGGACTTTTCTCAAGAAAAATTGATTAAAGGACTCGATGCTGCTTGTCGCCATACCCGTATCAGTCATGAACAGGTCAGAAACTTAGCATATCAAATTACAGCCGATTTGATGGAAAGGCAAGTGCGTGAAATTTCTACTCAGGAAATCGGAGAAATCATTATGAAACAGCTGCAAACAATGGATACGATCGCATACATTCGTTTTGCGTGTGTTTACCGGCGTTTTCAGCATGTCGATGAGTTAATGGATGCTTTAGGGAATATTTCGCCTCAAGAGGAGGAGCAAATGATGTCAACAAAGGATCAAAAAATATGCCACTAAAACCACAAGATGTAGAGAAATTTAAAAAACGATTAGAGGAACTAAGAGACCAGATGACGCACATCGTACGGGGTGCGAGCGAGACTGTCAAGGTAGCGGATGAGAATAAAGGCTACTCTCAGCATCAGGCAGATGAAGGAACAGATGATTTTAACCGTACAATCAGTCTAGAAGTGTCCGATAAGGAGTTTAAAATTTTGCGCCAAATCGAAAGAGCTTTGGAGAAGATCGACGAAAACAGTTATGGTGTTTGCGATTTGACAGGAGAAGAAATTCCTCTTGCAAGATTGGAAGCTGTGCCTTATGCAACAATGACGGTTAAAGCTCAGGAAAAAATGGAAAAAGGTTTGCTTTAGATGTCTGGGAAAAAAGGATGGAGCCTCTTGTTGTTTTGTCTGAGTTTGCTAGCCTTGGATATTTTTAGTAAGGCATACACTCATCAGTCTATTACTCCTATGAGTTGGTCTTCTCCTGTATTTCCATATGGAGGCATTGCGGTCTTTCATGATTGGCATGGGATTGATTTTTCCATTAATTATGTAATGAATAAAGGCGCTGCATGGGGAGTATTCGCTTCTTTACAGCAGTACTTATTATATGCAAGGTTGGTTATTATCGGAGGGCTGATCTCCTATCTTATCTTTGGGAAGATGTCTTTTATACAGCAGGTTGCACTCTATCTGATAGCGACAGGGGCTATCGGCAATGTGGTTGATTTTTTTGTTTATGGCCATGTAGTCGATATGTTCCACTTCGCATTTTGGGGGTATTCTTATCCGGTGTTCAACATAGCCGACGCGTCGATTTTCTGTGGCATATGTCTTCTTTTTGTCCGTACTTTTAAAGGGAAAAGCAAAGCAGCATCAAAAGCTAAGGCTTCTTGATATGGAGACTGACTTTCCTATTCGAATTCGTCCGTATGCAGAGGAAATCCGCTATGCAAAATGGCTTCAAACGCCGCTTTTATGCTCTTTGGAAGAATTTGATCTTTTATTGCAGTCATTAGGGTCGATTTTTTTGGTGCCTGCCGGAGGATTGTTGGAGCGGGAAGCGCTTTTTGTTTCTCGGGAAGATCTGCACTCTACCTATCGACAGTATCTAGCCTGGATCGTATCTTCTGCCGAACTTCCTTCTGCAGAAATGCGCCGGCATTTAACTCTCATGATGAGCGTTTCTTTGGATTCTTTTAGCGCCACAGAAGTTAAAGCGGGGCGCTTTATGATCAAGCCTGTTCAGCCGGTTGTCATGATCCAGCCATATCACTTTTTTATGTCTTCTTTGGATCAAAAGATCCATCCTATGGTTATGAGTCAAGAGAGTATCAGTTGGGGATTGCAGTTTTCCTATCCTCAAATGTATGAAGATCCAAAGAACCATCTCTTTGGAAAGATAAGCGAAGCGCCGGAATTTCCAAATACTGCATTGTATAAGAAGGTGGTACAATGGGTGCGCTCTTTTGCCATGCCGGCCCCTGTACATTATATGGGGCAAAAGACGCATGCTTCTTTTCGGATTGGAAAGCAAGCTTTTGCTTTAGCGCAAGCTCATAAAGGACTGCAAAAGCGCGAGATCGAGGTAAGTCGATGATTGTAGAAATAGTCAGTATAGGCAACGAGGTTTTACGAGGAAGCATTGTCAATACAAATGCTGCCTTTTTGGGAAAAGAACTATTAAAGATAGGCGTTCTCGTCTCTCGGCAGACAGCACTGCCCGATACTCCTATCGCATTGAAGGATGGATTACAAGAAGCGCATGAAAGAGCCGATCTGGTGATCACTACGGGAGGATTGGGCCCTACTTTTGATGATATTACTCGAGAAGTTGTTGCAGATCTGTTTGGTTGTGGGTTTTCTCATCGAGAAGAAATTGCTGCAGATTTGCGGGGTCGCTATCAGAATATTTCCGTATCTATTTCTGACCAGGCAAGACAGCCTCATCAAGCTGAGCTTCTGCCGAATGCTGTAGGGACGGCTCCAGGCTTGGTTTTTACCTCCAATCATAAAAAAATGATCCTACTGCCCGGGGTTCCCAAAGAGATGCAACATATGGTGCATTTTCAGGTTATTCCTTATTTGCAGAAAATGCTAGGAGAGCGCAAGGTTTTTGTAGAGCAGCTTCATTTTGGAGGTCTTTCAGAAAGCCAGATTGACCCGGTGCTGCGACAGATTCAAGAGAAATTGCCTCTGGTAGATATGGGAATCTATCCGTCGCATGGAACAATGACGGTTTCTTGCATGGCAGAAGAGGAAAAAGAGCTTGCGTTTGCTGCAGGCATTTTAGAAAGTCATTTTGGTTCTTATCGATACTTGTCTTCGTCAGGAAAAATCGAAGAAGCGTTGCATAATCAGCTGCTTGCTAAGGGACTTACCCTTGCTTTTGCAGAATCGTGCACGGGAGGGGCTCTTTCGGCAGCCATTACTTCGATCCCCGGTGCTTCGCAATATTTTTTAGGGTCTTCTGTTGTTTATGCAAATCGGATGAAGGAGCAGCTGCTAGGGGTTTCTTCTCATGTAATTGAGGAAAAAGGAGCTGTCAGCGAAGAGGTGGCTTTGGCGATGTGGGAAGGGGCTATGCGCATAACAGGGGCTGATCTTGCTATAGCAGTCTCCGGGATTGCAGGTCCTTTAGGAGGAACGGAGCAGAAGCCGGTAGGGACGATTTGCGCAGCGATCGGAGGAAGAGGGGAGTTGCCTGATGTAGGGACATTCCGTTGTTTTGGAGATCGGTCAGCAATCACCCTATCTACTGTCAATCGGCTGTTATTCAAGCTGTATCGAAAGATTGAATATGGCATTTCTTGTTTTGAATCATAATAAATATTGCCTGTTTTTTTATTTTCTTGTTTTTGTTATCATTTTTCCATTTTTTAATTTGAAACATGTCGATTTCTCCTATACATACACATAGTCTCATGTGCGCAATCTACCGCGATGATGACCATTATCTTGGGTCGTTTCTTCGAAAATCGGGTACCGATCCGAATAGCTCTTTGAAGGGGAGATCCTTGATTTCATGGGCTGTGTTTCATGGAAAAACAAAAGCAATTCGACTGCTTTACTCTCTTGGCGTAGATCTCTCTGCTAAGAGCTTGTCTGGAGAGTCTTTAGGAGAAACTGCTGTGCTGCAGGGAAGAGTGAAGGTGATCGAGACTCTTGCCGATTGCGGTTATAGTTTTAGTGTCGATGCTAAAGGGATATCTCCATTAATGATAGCTCTTTCTCGAGGGAATCTGCGTCTTGCTCAGGTGCTTTGTAAAACCGGTGTTGATTCACAAGGAGAGAGCGAAGGATTTACAGCCTATGGATTAAAGGTGGTGCGCAACTTAGAACAAGAGATTCCGGAAATTGAATTTGATCCTTTAGCTTCTGAGATGATCTTTCGCAAAGTCTTAGGGCATACTTTGGGAATTGAGCATATAAGTCAGGTGGCAGAGAGAACTTGCGATTCGACGGGGATGTTCTCTCCCTATATGCATAAAAAAATTTTAGAGAGTCTCTCTCTATTTTTTCAAAGAAAAGGGGGCTTATTTTCTTGTGATGAAAAGGAATGTATTTTACGGGTTTTGTCTGCTTCTTTAGAGAAACTAAGTCCGGAAGAGCTCGGCTATCGGATTCAGCAAGGGATTCCTACTTTGGTTTCTTCAGGTTGGAGCGAACATACGGTCGATCTGCTTTTTGTGTCATCTTGTCTCTTTATTTGCAATGGGGGAGAGAAACCTTTAGAAGATAAATCTACAGTCGCTGTTTATCCGATCAACCTCTCTTTGGTCACAGCTCGTAAAATGCGGAAGATCTTGCGATGCGACGCCCGTCAAGTGGCTTTTCAAGAAGGATCCGACTTCTTTTATAGACAGCTTCCTAAGATGCTGGCTCGAGATTGGAAACCGATGGAAAAGGCGATCTGCCATTCGATACAATCGGTAGCGAATCAGCCGATTAAAGTGGGGATTTGCAGCTATGCTGCAGGGAAAATAGCTTTTCGGGTTCTTGGGCTGATGCTCAAGTTGCAAAATCTCGATCCAAGGCAATACAAAGGGATGGCGCAACTTGTTAAAATAGAGCGCCGATTCAACATCCAAGTGCAACGATAGAGCAAGTAAAAAAGGGTAAGAATCT
>CAMFIG010000019.1 GCA_945952445.1 uncultured Chlamydiae bacterium | reverse complement strand
AACCAAACACTTTAAGCAATCCTAAACTGCTTACCTAAAACTTTTATTTACACCCTACACGTTTTTTTGCTAAATTAATATTAAATAGAGAAATATAGAGAATAGATTATGAGCCCCCTTATTTCCATTGCAAAAGATCTCGTTGCTCTTTCGAGCGGTTTGGGCAGAGGAGAAGTTCAGGATGAAGACCGGATCCAAGAACTTATCGGAAGAATTTTGTCTTTGCCGCATGTGCCAACAGAGCCGCTTGCCTCTTTACAAGAAAGGGCAGATCACCTGTCTTCCGAAGACTCAAAGACTTTACAAAACATTTTTGCAAGAAGCCTTGGCAGAGATACTTTGCCCTCTTTACCCGATGATCTACAACAAGAGGTTTGCAAAGCAGCCCTCCCTTTGATTGCATCTGTAGAAGAGGATGCAGAGATCCCCTTTCTTTTAGAGATCCTATCCCAAATCGATCCTGAGAAAAGGCCAGAATGGATTTCGATAGCAAAACGCTTACTAGAAACGATCTCCGATCCCAGAAAACAGATGGCAATACTTGAGCTCTTAGCTAAAATCCCAACCTCCTCCTATTCACTGGTATTGCGGTTTTACGAGCCATCTCTTTCTTATGAAGATCGACAAACATTTTTAACACACATTATCCACTTAGAAGAGATCCCTTCTTTTACAGGGGAGAATCAGCTAAAAGATCTAATCGGATTTTTAGCACCCAAAGATCGTATGGCGCTGCTTACAGCGCTCAGTTTCGTTCCTAAAGCTCTCTACGAAAGAGTTTGTCTTAAAGCCATTGATTTGGCAAGACCCACTGAGAATATAGCGGTTGATCCATTTCGTGTGATCCAAGAGGTATTAACAG
Organism: uncultured Chlamydiae bacterium; assembly: GCA_945952445.1. Classification (GTDB taxonomy): domain Bacteria; phylum Chlamydiota; class Chlamydiia; order Chlamydiales; family Rhabdochlamydiaceae; genus CAMFIG01. The sequence goes on along the minus strand of CAMFIG010000019.1, from coordinate 39,872 downwards.
AGAACCCGGGTGAAGTAGAGAATGTACATCGGTTTTTATTCAAAGAACTGAATGAGACAAGAGATGGCAAAAGAGCCCGCCATTTGTCTCAAGGCATCACAAGTCATTTAACCCAACTCCATGTGCCTCTCCCAGGTTCACTAGAGCAAAAAGCCTACGAGATCTTGAGTGCTTCAGATCCAAACAAGCCGCAAAACCCCTATACTGTCTATGCTACACTGAAAAGCCGGGAAAAACAGCCAAGGCCTGCAGTGAAACCGGCAGCAGCTGGACTTACGTCGGAATATTATAGTCTGGATCCTGCCAAAATTGCCGAACAAAAACCAGTCACTATCAAGCGCTCCGATCTACCTCCGGTTAATCGAGAAATGTTGGAAGGGATGTGGACGGCGATCGCAAATCGTTTACATATACTCAATGCAGCAGATCGAACCCAAGTGGAACGCTATATAGAAGACTCTACGGGCATGTCTTTTACACACATTAAAAATGATCTGATGGGTGATCATTATATCTTCGGTTTATTCCAGATTCCGGAAGACCCACAAGCCCCCCATGTGGATACTGCCTACTTATATGCAATCATCCAATATGCAAGGAGCCTCCCCAACCAATTGGAGCCCGGCCAGCTTCTTTCTCCGCAAGAAGAATATCTGACACGTGTTTTTGCTTCTATCCAAGGATGTCCTGCAGGTAGATCTGGCGGGATTGTAGCAGCCTATAACTGCTTGCCCTTGGAGTGGAGATATGCAAACCAAGCAGAAGCTAGCTTTAGAAGCCATCGTGACGCCCAGGCTTTCTTACTCAAAACTCTCGCTAATTCTATAGGAACTATTCTAGAAAACCCAGGCCCTTTGATGCAGGCATGGGCTGGCGACCGCTCTCCGGCGCAGCTATCGCACTATTCCACGTATATCAAAAACAATATAGCCCGCTTTATCGGGATAGCACACAATATAGAGTTCGATCTGTATACAGGGATTCTACCTTCTTCGCTAGTTGATAAGTCTTTGCAAGAGCTTTTGCAGATTTTCTATCAGCATTACACAGCAAAAGACCTATCTATAGCGCTCCAACAGCAACTTCGATTGCTGCCAGTAGAAGAGCAGAAAAAGGTGTGCGAATCGATCCAAGCCTTATGCCAGGAGCTGTTACCTGAGAGCATCCCCGGAAATGAAGAAGAAGACCCTTCAGAGTTGCTCTACAATGTCGCATATACCGATGAAACTTATGAAACAGTCCAAGAGTACTCTCTTACGGACAAGGGATCTATCAGTTTATTGAGAGCAACAGGCCTTATAGAGAAGACTTTTTCTAAAGAGGATCATGCTTTTGAACTACTCCTAAGAGCCCAAGAATGTTTTGCTTCAGGGGATAGTACTCAAGCTCTTAAATTATTTGAGCAGCTACCGCCTTCTTTTCAAAACAAAGTCTTTGAAGGGGTGTATGCCGTTGCTAAGCATGCAAGGATCATAAGGGATCCGATAGACCCTCATTATGGAAAGCATGCATTCTATGGCACAGAAGGTATGAGCATACCGGATGATATAAAAAAACTTGGCATCCAATGGGCTCTGCTTTCTCTTAGCGCCGAGATGCTGCCAGACAAGCAGGCATTGGTGGACTTAATCTGTTCTTACTTACCTCATAACCTGCAAGTTTTATTAGGCACCGACTTGCATCCAGCAGACTCTGCATCGCTTCGATCTTCTAGGAATTCGATCCATCTGCTGAGATTTTTGCAAAAAAATCTAAACCACGAGGCCCTGGAAACGTTTCTGGTCGAAATCTCCAGCATTCCCGAGCAAGAGAGGAGAGCATTTAGCCTTGTTTTCCCCTTTATCCAACAATATACACCGAGCGATAGACGAAAAATACTGGAAATTTTTAGAGACCTTCCAGAAAACCAGATCGAAAAGATGGCAAAAGAGTTCGATGCGTTGCTAAGCACCCATTTATTACGGAGTGGAAGCCGTCCATCTCTAGAGCAAGTTGTAGACGCAATCAATCGGTGTTCTTCAGAAGACCGTCTGAGTTTTGTCGAAGATGCAAATATGGCAAGAACTGACAGCATGTATCATCTAAACATGCTGCTGGACGTGCCTGCATGGATGCGACGGGACTTTTGTAAATTAAGACAAATAGGCGCAAACTGTTCACATGATGATCTAACCAGTATCTATAGAACAGAGAAAGATAAAAAAATTGCAGAAGGGCTATCTTTGGAAGACGCCGATGCAGCAGCAAAGGAAGAGTTCCATCATTTAGTTGCGATAGCAGTGCGAGTCGCCTGGGAAACCCCGAGCGAGAATGGCAAGTGGCTTCTTGACATTATACAGGCAGTGCCTGCTCACGAGCGTGAGGATATGGCAAGCGATCTTATCCTGTGTTTATACAAACGGCAAGGCAATACCAGGAACGTTTTCATCGTAAGAACGCTCATAGAAGGAGAACCTTCAGAAAGACAAGCTGCAATTCGATGCTGGGCTCAGGCTATCCAAGAGAACAGGATGTCGCAACTGGAAATTCTTCGTGTACTCAGAACAATATATGATCAGCCCCAGCTTAAACGACGCAGTTTAGAATGTCTGCAGGCGGCAATCGTGTGTGTGTCTCATGGGATGATGCAAGAAGAGGCTATAGAATGGATAAAGAGCTACCTTTTGTCCCACCCAAAAGAAGATCTTGCGGCTTTATCGAGGATAGTTCCTCTTATATGCAAATCATCAGATCCAAATACAAGAAAAGAGCTCTTGAAACAATGCTTAAAAGCACCTTTACATATCCTTATTTCTCATAGAGAATTACTAGAAAGATTCTCTGAAAAAGCGCGTATCGGAGCGCTCTGTCTACTAGCGTCCAATACTTCAAATGCAAATGCTCTTCGCTCTTTCCTTCTCGCAGCCAAAAATGAATTTTCCATCGACCTACCTAATGATCTTTACTCCCTTTCCGCAGTCCTAAGTGAATCTTTCATCAACTCACTTTGGGACGACAGTTCCAGAATGGCACTTTTTTCCCTGCTTCCCCCTAGTGCTCAAAACCGGATTTATTATCATATGTATGCGATTGCTCGTGAAGAAGGAGAGGATACAAGCAATCCTCGGTTTGGAGAGGATGCATTTCATCTAAAAACAAACAATATCCACCAAAGAATGACAATGATGCTCAGAAGACCTGAAGCGATTATGAGAGCCTTAAATGAGATTTAGTAGAGCCGGAGAAGTATGACCAGAGACTCATCAGAGAGCGACTATGCCTTAGTGTTTTACGTTTTTTTTTTTCACAAAGCAAAAACACTCTTTTTTTGAGATAAACATAAACACCAGAATCGTCTCGATATAGGATCTATCCTATTGCATATAATTACCCTCTCCTTACATACTTTGCCTCTTTCTCAATAAATGTAAGTTGCAAGAAAAAAATTGATTCAGTAAATATCCATCATTTAACGGGGACTCCTCCCCTACCTTAGGGATTGCGATATGAATATCAAAAGTGAACGTTTAAAAAAGCTAGAAAGCGAACTCCAGGATTTAGAGCAGTGGTTAAAACTGGGTCTAGTACCTAAAAAAGATCTAGAAAAGCACAAAGAAGAGATCCGAGGATTGCAAGACAGGATCGACGAGGAGAAAGAACGCCTCCGATTCCTCAAAGAAAGCGGCGAGCTAGAGGAGTTTTCTATTCCTAAACGACAAGCTCATGGAAGACAAGCATTCCAAGAACCCCATAGTCTCCCAGATATTGATATTGTAGAAGAGGGGATGACTGACATCGGCCTTGACATGGAGACAGAGTCTTTCGACATTGATACCAGCACAGGGGAAGAGACAGCAGAGTTCGACGAGGACAATCTCCCAGTCCAAGAAGAGGAAGAGGAAGAAGAAGACCCCTTCAGCGACCGCAACCGCTGGAGACGGGGGATCTTAGAAGACCCTGATTCGAATGACTGGTAATTCCTTAAGGGACATGAGTCTCTATATCCATGTCCCATTCTGCTCAAAAAAATGTCCCTATTGCCACTTTTTTGTTCTGCCCAATTCTGAGGAAAGCCAGCAGTTATACATAAAAAGCATTTTAAAAGAATGGAAGCTGCGCCAACCCCAGGCTGCAGGACATCGGATCACCTCGATTTATTTTGGAGGAGGGACTCCCTCTCTTCTCCCACCTCAAATGATAGAGACGCTCCTTCAAGAGATCGCCAAAAGCCAGCCTATAGCAGAAGGCTGTGAGATTACCATAGAAGCCAACCCAGAACAAATCACAGCCTCGCAGCTCTTTTCTTACCACCAGATGGGAATTAACCGTCTGAGCTTTGGAGTCCAATCTTTTGATGACCGCCTTTTACAAACCCTAGGAAGGACGCATGACAGCCACAAAGCCAAGAAGGCTATAGAGATAACAGCTCATGCCGGAATCCAAAACATATCCATCGATCTGATGTTCGACATTCCCTACCAGACTTTGCAAAGCTGGGAAACAAGCCTGCTCCAAATCCCCTCTTTGCCTATCACGCACCTTTCTTTATACAACTTAGTCTTTGAACCCGGAACCGTCTTCCATAAAAAAAGAACCTCTCTCCATCCGCATCTTCCTTCGGAAGAAGAGAGCCTTTCTATGCTGAAGATGGCAACAGACCATCTTCCCAAAGCAGGACTTGTCCGCTACGAGATCTCAGCCTTCGCCCTTCCGGGGTATGCCTCTTACCACAATATGGGGTATTGGACTGGAAGGCCTTTTATAGGTCTTGGTCCCTCTGCTTTTAGCTATCTGCAAGGCGTCCGCTCAAGGAATATCGCTTCGTTAACGCGCTATGCTTCTCTTATCGATGAGGGGAAGATCCCAGAAGACTTTCAAGAAGAGCTCACCTGGGAAGAGAAGCAAAGAGAGCTCCTAGCAGTAGAGCTCCGACTAATCCGCGGAGTTGATCTCTTAGACTTCCAATCCCGTAATGGCCCTTTCACAGAATCTCTTTTAAAAGACGTGCAACACGCCGAGAAGAAAGGATGGGTCGCAGAAAAAAATGGGCATCTTTTCCTCACTGAAGAAGGGCTTTTATTTTACGATTCTGTTGCCTCAGAAATCTCTTCAGGCTGAAAATAAGAAGACGACGAGTTTTTTATGTAGATCGGGTCTCTGCATAGAACGCCACTTATCTACCTTCTGGGTCTCCACCCACTCTTCTTTCGTCGTGAGATCCTTGCAGACGGAAAGCACGGTCGTTGGCTGTAATATCTGAGCCAAGTCATCCAACATCTGTCCACACCGATAAGGCGCCTCGATAAACACCTGTGTCATATGCTGGTCTTTAGATTCTTTTTCTAGGCGCTGTATTTGCAATTTTCTTTTTTCTCGATCTCTTTCTAAATATCCGTGAAATGCAAACCTCTGCGCAGATAGTCCAGAAAGCATCAATGCAAAAAACACAGAAGACGGACCACTGCAGACCTCTACTGGAATCTTGTGCTTACGAGCCATCATCACGAGCTTCGCCCCGGGGTCTGCAAGGCAAGGAAGCCCCGCATCAGAGACAACCCCCCATACTTGCCCTTGCAAGACAGGTTCAAAAAGGGATTTTAAATCTTTATCTTGTGTGTGTTCATTCAATAGGCGGATAGGAACCTCCCGAAACGTCTTTCCCTCAGGAAAAGGAAATCTCTTAAGATAGTGCCTCCCTCCCTTTTCACTTTCAGCAAAAAGCCCATCTAGCTCTTGGATTTTCTCTTCGACAATTGCCGGCAAAAAATCCCGGTATACTTGGTGTTCTTCCGATAGAAGATTAGGGAGGAGGATGAGTTTTGCCGTTTTAAGAGCCATGCCGGATCCTTTTTAGTTTTGCAAAGAGCATATCGAATATACATTTTGGAGCAAGAGTGCTGTTTTTAGCTAGCAGCTCTAATTGAAAAAGTGCTGCAAGAGCTTTTTCACTATAGCCTATCCGCAAGGAAGCTACCATCTTTCGCAGCTGACCCTCTCGAATCTGCGGAAACGCTTTGGCATACTCCTCCATTTTGGCGCCTCGTTGGCAATATACTTCCATCTGATTTACCTGCATCAGCTGGTACCGCAGCTGCCCCATAAAAGCCAAAAGAAAAGAAAGGTCTATCAGCGGTAAAGAGGCCTTAAGATCTCCTCCCCAAATCCAAGACTCAGCAATCTGCCATCCCGTTGCATGGAGCGAAGCGCTGCCTACTGCCAAGACGTCTCGCTGCAAAATAGAAGACCTCTCAGCAACAAAACATAGGCATTTTTTCCATTCCGACTCCAAAGCAACCGCATCTCCTCCGCAAAGCGCTAACAAAGAATAGGCGGCTTCCGGAGCTAGGGTCTTGCCCTCTGACTGCGCCCAACGGTAGAGCTCTTGTTCCAGTCGCTTTTGCTTTTCCCAGCTCTTTTCTCCTGTAAGATCTAAGAACATAACCCCAGAAGAAGCTTTTTGGAAAAGAGAAGAAAATGATTTTGCACTCTCAGACCCAAAAACTAAAAATAAGTCTTTTGTAGAAGACCCAAACAACCGAATAAGAGCCTCTTCCTGAGTCTCCGTCAGCTGCTTGACCCCATCCCAAATGATCACCTCAGGGTCTTTAAAAAGAGAAAGTGTGCTCATCTGATCCCAGATCTGCTTCCAGGGCACCTCTTCAGCATCTGCAAAAAATATAGAACTTTTGGGATGCTTTTTTTGTATGTAACGCACCATCTTATCTAAAAGGCCTTTTCTCTCCTCTCGATCCGGAAAAGAGATAAGCGACATATTGGGAATCTCTCCTTCTGACTGCAGGTGTTTATCCCATAAAGAAATTTGCTCTAATCGCAGTTTGGCCCCCTTCATTTTGTGCTGCCCCAGATAAAATGGATCTCATGCTCCAAATCGGGATGAAGGCTATAATGAACAGGACATCCTTTCGCAGCAGCTTCAAGCTTTGCCGTAACCTCTGGAGGAAAGGTGGCTTGGCAGCTAAAGACCATAGTGATTTTAGAAATCCTCCTGGGCAGATCCCGGCTCATCTCTTTTTCGACATGGATCTTAGCTCCAGGGAGGTCCAGCTGTAGCTTTTGTGCTGCAATGCCCATCACAGTCAGAAAACAAGATCCTAATGACGCGGCTAAAAGGTCGGTTGGGGAAAAAAGCAAGCCTCTTCCATGGTTGTCTTTCGGAGCATCCGTCAAGATCTCTGCGCCGCTTTCCCGATGCACACACCGAGTGGAAAGATTCCCTAGATATTCTATGTCTATGGCTACCATGCTGATTCTCCTTGAGTTCTCATGCATTCTACTCTTTTTTCCAAGAAAAGTATACGGAAGAAAATGTTTCTTGCCTAAAGTCTCGGTTTTTTAATATAAAGCTCTGACATTAAAGAACTATCAACAATTTAATGACATAAAATGCAATCGAGTAGGAGGACGTCTGGTTTAACCTATCTAGCATCTTGTCATGAGCAAGCTGTTTTAACTGGAGATTTTATTAGGTTGACACAAGAAAACTTATAGATGTTCTATAAAATGGATTCCGCTAAATTTTTGTTTCTGGAGATTAAAGGAGGATTGATGATTTTTTTTGTGCTAGGGACCGGATATCTTGGAGCTGCCTTCCTGCAAGCTCGATCAAAGCAGTATAATTTCATAGCCTCGACAACATCCATCGATAAGATCCCTGCACTTTCGTTATTAGCAGGCGAAGCCTGCCTTTTGCAAAGCAGCGATCTATCTGCCATGCAAAGCAAAGTCGATCGATCCGATGGAATCGCTATTTTCGTCTCGCCAAAAACCTCTTCTGATGTAGACATCTATTTAGACTCAGCCAAAACTCTATCTCAAATCTTGCAAGGTCGCAAAAGGCCTTTTCATATCATCTATACGAGCAGCACCTTTGTCTATGCCGGATCCCATACAGCCATCGAAGATACACCTATCTTTCCGATCCATCCTAAAGCCTCTCTATTGCACCAAACAGAACAAATCTACCTAGCCTGTCAAAACTCATGGATCTCTGTATCGATTCTACGGCTTGGCGGAATCTTTGGACCTCAAAGAGAGATAAAGGCTCGAGCAGAAAGACTATCTGGGAAAATAGTTGCTGGAACTGGAGACGAAAAAACCAACCACATCCATTTAGAAGACGCCGTTTCTGCTGCTTGGTTTTGTATGGAAAATTCTCTTTCCGGGATATTTAACATCGTCAATGATGCACATCCATCCCGCAGACAATTGTATGAAGGGATTTTAAAACAATACGGTCTGCCTCTTTGCCATTGGGATCCTTGCAAAGAGTTAGAACATGGATGTAGCCTAGCTGTGCCCAATCATAAAATCAAAAGCCATGGATTCCAGTTCTCCCATCCTCTGTTGCCTGCAGTGTTTTGAAACAATCATCCTTTGCTTCTAGGCCAGCTCCGCTCAAAAATTCTAGATAATTTCGATAAAGAGAGGTACTCTGACAATTGCCATACACTTCTTCTTGATTATAGTATTTTAAAGAGAGATATATGAAAATCCTACTTACAGGAGCTAATGGATACATCGGAACTCGCCTTCTTCCCTGTTTGGTTGAGCAAGGACATGAGATATATGCACTAGTAAGAAGCCGCTCTAGAATTGAAATTCCAAAAAAATTCCAGTCTCAACTTCATATCATCGAAGCCGATCTTCTTAACTCTTCCTCTTTGCTAAAGATTCCTGATGATATCGATGCTGCTTACTACCTCGTTCATTCGATGAATTATTCTCAAAAATTTTCTGAATTGGAAGCCGCTTCAGCAAAAAATTTTGTAAGTCGCTTGGAAAATACACAAGCAAAACAAATCATCTACTTGAGCGGCCTTTCAAATGAAGTCCATCTTTCCCGTCATTTAACCTCGAGGAAAAGAGTTGGAGACATCCTCCGAGCTGGAAAAATTCCTGTGACTATTTTAATGGCTGGAATCATCATCGGTTCGGGAAGCGCTTCATTTGAAATTATCCGAGACTTGGTCGAAAAACTGCCGATTATGATTGCTCCAAAATGGCTGAAGCAGCTTACCCAACCAATCGCCATAAGCGATGTTCTAGCTTATCTAACGCTCGTCTTGGGAAATCCTGCCTGCCTAGGTCAATCTTTTGAGATCGGAGGACCTGATGTCATGAGTTACAAAGACCTTCTATTAAATTTTGCAAAAATGAGGGGATTAAAACGAAAAATATTCACAGTTCCTGTTCTTACACCGCGACTCTCTTCGTATTGGCTATTTTTTGTAACTAGCACAAACTTTTCACTGGCCCGTTTCTTAGTCGAAAGTCTCATTAACAACGCAGTTTGCAAAGAAAACCGAATTCAAAAGCTCTTTCCTAGAAAGTTACTCTCTTATGAAGAAGCTCAACGACTGGCTTTTGCTCGTACCGAAGAGGATTGGATCCCCTCTAGCTGGAAAGACAGCTTAAGTGGCTCTACTTTAAATCCAGATCTTTCCATTTATATCCAGATTCCTAAATTCGGCATCCTGAGCGATAGACGGACTGTTCCTTTTTCTTGTCCTATAGAACAAGTGCAAAAACGGGTTTGGTCTCTAGGAGGAGATTCAGGTTGGCTTACAATCAATTGGGCTTGGAAGCTCAGGGGATTTCTTGATAAATTAGTGGGAGGGATTGGATTGCGCCGAGGAAGAACTCATCCAACGCGATTGAAAGCAGGAGATGCTCTCGATTTCTGGCGCGTTTTGTTGGCAGATGAAAAAAATCGACGCTTACTCCTCTATGCTGAAATGAAACTGCCCGGTGAAGCATGGCTTGAGTTTGAAATCATCCCTCTAGAAACAGGAGGGATCCTAAAACAAACGGCATCATTTCGTCCCAGTGGAGTTTGTGGTAGATTTTACTGGTACAGTCTTTATCTGTTTCATGTTCTTATCTTTAGTCAATTGGCAAAGAAACTTGCAAAAGGATCAACTACCTGTTGCTCAAGGCAATAGGCTTGTGACTGATTGCTTCCAATCGTCACATACGGCTGGATGACAGCAGGCTGCTTAAAGCTTCTGGTTAGAGGCTATTTACGCAAAAAATTTACATACAAAATCTCACGCACAGCTCCCTTCCGAGCAATCTTACGTTCTAGATGAGCCTAAAATATTTTTTATGATCGTATAATTTATTCTTGACTTTTGCTGTTGTATCATGTAGCCTCAAAAATAGGGAGAGATGTCTCTTCAAGGAGTTACTTATGATCATGCGGCTACTGAAAAAAAAAGACAATGTAGAGGAAAAAGAAAAACCGCGTAAACCCCAGAAGAAAAAAGAAGAACGGAAAATTTTGACAGCAGAGGGCTGGAAACGGATGATGCTCCGTAAATACCGAAAGAAACCTTAAGAGTGCGTTCTCTCATTGTAAAATTCTAATAAATCTGTTATAAGTGAGGCCTTTACAAAAATGGAAGGTCCACATGGTATCAATTGATTTAAAAGGAAAAAAAGCATTCATTGCAGGCATTGGCGATGACCAAGGATATGGATGGGCAATTGCCAAAACTCTAGCAGAGGCCGGAGCTGAAATCCTCATCGGCACCTGGACTCCTCTTGTAAAAATCTTTACAACATCGTGGTCTACTGGCAAATTCGATGAGTCAAGAAAGCTTTCCAACGGTAAGCTTATGGAATACACTAAGCTCTATGCTCTAGATGCTTCTTATGACAGACCAGAGGACGTACCCCAAGAAATCAAAGAAAATAAACGCTACATCGAAGCCCAAGGATACACAATCTCTGAAGTAGCAGAAGCTGTAGCTAAGGACTTTGGAAAGATCGACATCCTCGTCCATGCCCTTGCTAATGGCCCCGAAGTCAAAAAGCCCCTATTAGAAACTTCTCGCGCAGGATACCTAGCCGCACTGAGTGCTTCTTCTTATTCTTTCGTCAGCCTTCTTGCGCATTTTGGACCTATCATCCAAAAGGGCGGCAGTACTGTATCCCTTACCTATATGGCTTCTGAAAAAGCTGTCCCCGGATATGGCGGAGGGATGAGTTCAGCCAAAGCCGCTCTAGAAAGCGACACAAGGACTCTGGCTTGGGAAGCCGGCCGCAAATGGGGAGTGCGGGTTAATGTGATCTCTGCAGGGCCTTTACGCAGTAGAGCCGCAAAGGCAATCGGCTTTATCGACAATATGATTGAGTATTCCAAAGCCAATGCACCTCTTGCCAAAGAACTCGAGGCTGAAGAAGTAGGAAAAGCGGCCGCTTTTCTTCTCTCTCCTCTTGCTAGCGCCATTACCGGTACAACAGTCTATGTGGATAACGGCCTTCATGCGATGGGCGTTGCTGTAGACAGTCCAGCTTTTAAAGGAGAGGCGTAACCGTTAGTAGAATACGAAGCGAAGAAAGATCTTTCCTTTGTAGCGTCCGAAGGCCGATCTTCCAATCAAAAGCAGCAAAAAGATCTTCTTTTTGCCTTTGGAAAGATCGGCAGCTCTTGGAAAGATGGCCAACCCAACGATCTTCTTCGGCTTGCCCAATAAAAGAGAAAGAAAAAAGCATCTTCTCCGATCGGATCTCAACTTTTTCCTCTAAATAAAAAACAGAAGCTTTCTTCCCTTCGATAAAAATCTCATGGACGGGCTGGTCGCTAAGATAAAATGCAATCTCGAAGTTGTCTTCTTCTGAGGGCATCGGAGAATGGAAGCGGTAGTCGAAAACAAAATGGTCCCCTTCTTGGTGAATCTCCCACTCTCCTCCTTTGGCCTCTACAGCAAGAGAATGGGTGCAACACTCATCTCCCCAATACAGAAGAAAAGGCTGTCTATGGGCTTTATCGACAAGGACTCTGTAGGGCGCTCTCTCTTGGCTTACAAGAGAAGCAAATGGGTAGATAAGGCTTGCCTGCAAATGGGAAGGATGATCTACAAGAGATCTTGCAGAAAACTTTTGAAAATACTCCCCCATGATTAAATCGAGCAATGTCACTGCCGGTTGATCTTTCTCTTGAGGCCTCTCCTTACAGGAACCAATATATACAAAATGGTGAGAATCCCATATTTCTGCCTGTTGCGGATCTAATCCCTGCATCTGGCAGCAGATCCAAAAAGCCGCCCACTCTGAGAGAGACTGAGGGTGCCAAAGATCTGAAGAAAACCTTCCCAAAAAAGCATCTCTTTTCGCTGCAGCGCTCTTAGAAAGCGTTTCTATTGCTTGCAGGTGATTGAGAACTCTTTGTATTAGCTGCTGCAATCGCAAAAGAAACCCCTCTCCCAAGGCTGCTGAAAAGTCGCGCTTTAGATAGAAAAGGCAAGGCAAAAGATGTGCAGAAAAATGCAGGTCCCGACAAACGGGGTATTCATGTAGAAACAGAGGAAAATTGCCATTACACTCAAAGGCAAGAAGTCTTTCTAGGAGATTTTTTCCTTCTTGGATATTTTCGATGAGCTTTGTGCGAAAAAGAGCCAAAACGTAACAAAAGTTTTCCAACACAGGAATCGTATCCTGCCTTCCAGCTTGTGGGTCTTCTGGGAAAAAATGGAGAAATCGGGTTTGAGGGCTTAGTCTTTTACGTCCTGCAGCTAAGGCTAGCTCTATCATCTTCCGTTTTTTATCTTCTTGCTGTTCAATTCCCATAAGACACCTTGGTTGCTTTTTCTAGAGCCTCTATAATACCTAGTCTTTCTGCTGATTTTGCCTGGATATGCCCCAGAGTGAGCATCTCCTTAGGAGCTGTTTCCATCACAATGGCAATGTCTGCTGCTTGGAGCATGCTCACGTCATTGCGATCGTCTCCTGCCGCGATAAAAGGAACTCGATCCGGCAGCTTTTTTCTGATCTCCTGCAGAACATGTCCTTTGGAGGCTGTCTTTGATGTGATTAAATTAATATAAACATCTTTTTTGGAAAGAGGGTCTCGGATATAGGAAATATGGATGGTAGGATCTTCTTTTAACTCAGAGTAGATCTGCTGCATAAGACGCATATCCCCAAAGCATTTGACCAAAGGGAACTTGCGATCTATTAAAAAATCGAAACTCTCCACCTCTTGCCATGGCTCAGGAGAAAGAGCCATCACCACTTCTAGATGCTCTCTCATCTGGTCAGAAAAACACTTTGGGCGGTAATAACAAAAGTCACCCAGTTCATATCCTGCATAGACGATGCAGTCTTCTTCCCAAACCTCATATTTTTTTTCAAGGCGTTCGATGAACTCTCCAGAAAGGTAAGACCTTGAAACCAAGGTCTTCTTTGGCATCCAAAGAAGATCTGCCCCATTTTGAACTCCGAAGAAAAAAGGGAAATCCAGAAAGTCGAGAATGCGGCTTGCAAACGAAAACGTCCGCCCTGTTACAAAGACAAAAGTCCATCCGTGCAAAGACAGCTTCTGTAAATAACTAACCACTTCTTTCGGTATCGAATAGGGATCTGCGGTCAGAGTCCCATCTATATCCAGGCAAATGCATCCCTTTGTATCTGTAAACATGGATTTCCTTGAAAAAAGAAGCCTTAATTCTATCACGAAAGACAGCTTCTCTAATAGAAAAAATCCGACCCTTGCAAAAAATACAATCCTTTCTTCACACTCCTAAAGAAAAAAATAAAAGGTCTTTATGGGAAAAAAAATGTTTTTCATCTGCTGCGCTCTTTCTATAGCGAAAGTTCTTGTCTTTGCAGAAGACGCCACACCCACCCCAGAGGTTACCGCCATTCCAGATACTCCACCCTCCTATGAACATGCCTTCTTTAAGATGCTAATGACCTTAGGAGGGCTTCTGCTCCTTGTTTTCTTGACCATATTTGCATTAAAAAAATTATCTCATGGAAAAATAGGGGGTCTTGGAAGCCAAAAAAAGATTAAGGTCCTAGAAAAGCGCCCTATCAGCCCTAAGTCAGTCCTTTATCTAGTGGAGATAGACCACAAGCAGGTCCTCATCGCAGAATCTCAGTTTGAAGTGCGGAAGATCACAGAACTTTCAGCGTTTGAAGAGGAGCAGTCCTAAAGCTGGCAAGACAAGATAGAGGAAGAGATTAACACAGAACAGAGAATATCCAAGAAGGATCATGAGATTGTCTTCCTCAAGCACTCCCAAAGACAAAATGAGGACATTGAGTCCTGGGAGAAAATTGGTCCCAGGAGGTAAGGGAAGAGCTAGTAAAAAGCCAGCTGCACAAAAAATAGAGCCGTTGATGCGAACACAAATAGAATGAGTAGTAAAGAACTTCCCTCTTGGCTTCACCACTTTTTCTAACCGCAGGGACCATCTCTCTGCAAAATGAAGAGCCTTAGAAAGAACGGAAGCCGGAATCCTCTTTGTTTTAAGAAAAGAAGGAAACCAGAGCTTTTTTTTGGAAGCAATCCGAAAGCCGTTAAAACAGATAAAAATGCCAAAAACAATGGAAAGACCGGGCAGAGGGATAAAAAAAACAAAGGGAAGCGACAGCACAAGTGTTGCGATTGCCTGTGTTTTTGCGTTGAGATGCTTTGAGAGCTCTTCGAAAGAGATCGCTTTACCTTCATACATCTTGGCCAGCTGTCCAAATGCTTCGGAGAGTTTCTGAGAGTTCATGAGAGCTCTTCTTTGGAAAAGATCAAAGAACCAATCCTAAGATGTGTTGCCCCTTCTTCCATCGCAATATGATAGTCTGAGGACATACCCATCGACAGGTAAGGCACGCAGGATTCCCCTTCTTCTGCTTGCCATCTTGTTTGGAGTTTTCTCAAAGAAGCAAAACAAGCACGGGTCTTTTGAGGATCTTGGCTTGCAGGCCCCATCGTCATCAAGCCGACAATTTCTATTCCGGGAAATATTCGGTATTCTCCTGGGTCTAAAAATCCCTGTTTATTGGGCTCTTGCGAAGTATTGACTTGTAAAAAGCAGAAAGGTCTTTTGCCTATACAAAGAGCTGCTTTGGAAAGCTGCTCTGCTTTTTCCCATGACGCCACAGAATGGATCCAAGGAAAATGCAAAACGATCTTGGCTAGCTGCTTAGATTGCAGACGGCCGATGAAATGCCAGATGATGTCTTTAGGAAGAGCATTGATTTTCTCTATCGCTTCCGGAAGCCGGCTTTCTGCAAAATGACGTGCTCCTGCATGATAGGCTTCTAACACCTGCCCCACCGAAGCATTTTTCGTCACAACCACTAGCAGGACTGAATCTGGATCTCTCCCTATTTTAAGAGCCATCTTGGCAATGTCTTGCCTTAAGGCTATGATCTTACCTTCGATCATAGGGGCCTTTGAGTATTTCAGAGAGAAGAACCGCTTGTCTTAAAGATCCTTTCTTGCGCCAAAGAGAAGAGATCACAGGATTTTCTTTTTTTTTCTCTACTTCATAGACAGGAGCATCCGGCGCTGCCGAAAAAAGAGGGGACTCTTTTTGCGGCAAGACCGGCTTCTGTTTTTTCGCTTTATGCGGGAGTACAGGAGGAGGGGCTGGCTTTTTTTCTTTTTTAGGCTTCCTGGTAATTAAATAAAAAGCCAAGAAAACCAATAAAGCAAGCCAATTACCCCAAGAATTTTCTTCCATTCTATCCCTCTTCTTGTCCTTTAGCGAGCGATTTTCTCATCTCAGTATCCGACTGCACATTTTGGAGTTTGTAGTAGTCAAACACACCGAGTTTGCCTAGGCGAAAAGCCTCTGAAATCGCCATAGGAATCTGCGCTTCTGCCTCTACGAATTTCGCTTTCATATCGGTCACTTTAGCAATGTTTTCTTGCTCCATGGCGACCGCCATCGCTCTTCTCTCTTCTGCTTTTGCTTGCGCAATCCTCTTGTCAGACTCTGCTTTGTCTGCTCTTAACCGCGCGCCGATGTTTTCACCGACCGTGATGTCTGCAATATCGATCGAGAGAATCTCAAAGGCTGTCTGAGCATCCAATCCCCTTTCTAGCACTAGCCGAGAAATCCTCTGTGGCGATTCGAGCACATCGGTATGGGTTTCTGCCGACCCGATCGCGTTGACAATCCCCTCGCCGACTCTAGCGATGATCGTCTCTTCCGTAGCGCCTCCCACCAGCTGCTGGATGTTCGTTCTTACAGTGACTCGAGCTCGGGTCTTTAGCTGGATACCGTCTTTCGCAACTGCGGGAATATAATCCCCATAGGCCTTATCGGGGCAGTCGATCACCTTAGGGTTTACCGAGGTGCGCACAGCATCTAAAATATCTCTGCCTGCCAGATCGATCGCAGTAGCTTGCCGCCAGGTAAGGGGGATGTTTGCTTTGTCCGCAGCAATCAACGCGCGCACTACATTGCCGATATTCCCTCCTGCTAGATAGTGAGTTTCCAAATCCGCTGCAGACACGATTTTAAGTCCTGCTTTGTGGGCGTTGATATATGCGTTGACAATCAGTCTAGATGGAATTTTACGCAAACTCATCCCAACGATATTGAATAAAGGGATCGGAGTCCCTGAGACAAACGCTTGAAACCACAAGCTGATATATCTCGCTAAAATAGAAATCACAACGATCGCTAAGATCGCAACAACAAATACAACAACAGAAAATCCAAAGCCGAGCTCTGCATCAGCAAGCCAGGCAAAATCAATCGTTTTCACAGTTCCCTCTCTTGGTTTCAGTATGGACAATGACACAAGCGCCTCTTACAGAATCTACAACGACGGAAGCTCCTCTTGGGATATATCCTCTCTCTGCGATTGCATGATAGCAGATTCCCTCAATCCGCACATGCCCTGCTGGCTTAAGTTCCGTGAGAGCCTCTCCTATTTTCCCCTGCAGATTTTTCTCTATGGAAGGCGCTACATATCCCTCTTGGTCTTTCTTTAAAAAAAAGGAATCAGAAGAAGCCGATTTGCGCATTTTCCAAAGAGCAAACAGACAAACACCTGCAGATGCAATCACTAACAAAACAGCGTAAGCTACAGATAGAAAGGTCGATGAGGAAGCATGCGAGAAAAAAAGAAAGCTAGCGATGAGGAGAATGCTTCCGATCACGGCGAGGATACCTCCTGGCAAGAAGAACTCACAATACAAAGCAATCAACGCGATCAGCGCTAGAAAAATAGCAAGAATCATTGAGATTTCTCCTTGGATGCCACAACCAACCTTCCCGGCTCTTTGCGTAAAACAACAACAGCCACCTTCGGTTCAATCCACCCCTCTTCTGTAAAGGCCTCATACACCTTATCATGAATCACAACTTTCCCAAAAGGCCTAAGCGCTGTCAGAGATTCTCCTAAAGAGCCTTCTATAGGAAGATCACAAGAAGCTTCTTTCCTTAAGTCTGTAGAAGAAAGGACAAGCCGTCTCATGAAAAAGCTTCTGGTAAATACATACCTGCTTAGCCCCCACATGCCAAACAAAGAAACCAGTATTGATGCAGTAAAAAGGGTCAGCCGATAAAACCATTCTTCCATCCAAATCCCCCACTGACCTCTATCCCATGTAAATCCTTGGATGGGAGGAAGCAGCATTCCTCCTAAGCCAAATAGAATGAGTAGAGCTCCTACAATCCCAAGCAAACCAAAACCAGATATCCAGAAAAGATCGACTAAAAAAAGAAGGATGCCAAAAACAAGCAAAAGAACTTCCACCCAGCTAATCACATCGACAGCGAAGCTAGAAAGGAGTATAAGCCCCAAACATAGGATGGCAAGAGAACCAAAAAAACCAAACCCAGGAGACTGAATCTCTCCGTAAATTCCAAGCAAGAGCCCCATCATCAACAAAGAAGAAACTAAGGGATGAGAAAGGAAAGCAAAAAAATCGATTTTCCAATCTGAATATTTCACAAAATACGCGCCTGGAATGCTAGAAAAGAATGGAGCTTCCAATAAAGATCTCTGAGGATTTAATACAAGAAAATCAGCAATATGGAATGATTCCATCTGCTCTGCATTCAATGTTAGCAACTTGCCTTGTCGAGTGATTTCAAGGTCTGGATGTTTTCCACCTTCACGGATTTGGCTCTCTTCCCGGAGCTTGACGATCTTTCCTTCTCTTTCTACAAGAATGATATCTTTGTCCACCATAGCCTCTGCAATCCATCGATTGCGTCCATAGACTGCGGCCGTATTCGCAAACTCTGTCCTTAACGCAGAAACCATCTTTTCAGAAGCTGTCTGCATCTGTCCTTGTCCGTCGACAATGACAGGCTCGGCAGCCCCCATGCTAGCCCCTGATGCCGCCCCGATAAATCGACACGAATAGGCAAGCAAAGCGCCTGCAGAAAGGGCCCATTTGTCTATATAGGCGACAACGGGGATATGGTATTCTGCATCCATGCGAAGCAGCTCTTCTACAATGCGCAATGCTGCAAAGACCTCCCCTCCTGGAGTGTCTAGATGGAGTACTACAAAAGGGGTCTCTATTTCTCGAAAATGGGCTAAGGCGCGCTTTACGTAAATGAATGTCGTTTGATCGATCGGCCTGTCTTTGGGCAAATCGATATATCCTATCGGATGGGAAGCTCCCTCTTTTAGCTTTGACCTAAGAACCTCCTGATAATCTGACGAGTTCCCAGCAAATAGGCTGCTTGCTAAAAAAAGAAGACAGATCCACAAGTTTTTCAAGACAAATTCCTTTCTTTAATAGTTTCTTAAGAATGCTAAAATAGCTTCCCGAGTTTTATCAATATGCTCTTCCGTATGCGCACTTGAAAGAAAATGGGCTTCAAATTGCGATGGCGATAAGTAGATCCCTTGATGGAAAAGAGAATGAAAAAATCTCTGAAATGCAGCAAGGTCAGCAGCGAAGAGATCTTCCCTTTTTTCTACTTTGTTCACGCCAAAAAACAGAGTGAACATAGACCCAAGTCGATGCAAGCAAACATTGGGACGATGCTGATGGATCCATTCTTCAATCGGATTCAAGAGGCGATCTGCCTTTTTCTGCAGAGCCGTATAAAATCCATCTTGCTCCAGATGAGATAATACAGATAAGCCAGCTTGCATGGCTACAGGGTTTCCAGAAAGAGTCCCTGCCTGATAGACTGCTCCGATAGGAGCTAAAACGTCCATGATAGCAGCTTTGGCTCCCAATGCTGCAGCTGGAAATCCTCCACCTAAAATTTTTCCAAGGCATGTCATGTCTGGGATGATCCCATAGTGTCCTTGAGCCCCTGAAAGCCCTATCCGAAAACCGGAAATCACCTCATCAAAAATCAAAAGAGTATCCGCTTTTGCCGTCTCCTCTCGCAAAACCTCTAGAAATTCTTTGGAAGCTGGGACAAGGCCCATATTGGCTGCCACAGGCTCTAAGATCACTCCAGCAATGTCTGTACGAGTAGAAAATACCCTGCGGATCGCATCGACATCATTATAGGGAAGAGAGATCGTATTTTGGACCATCTCAGAAGGGATCCCAAGAGAAGAGGCTTCAGGAAGATACGAGACGCCCGACCCTGCTCTAACAAGCAAGCTATCGGAATGTCCATGATAGTTGCCATTAAACTTTATAATAACCGGCTTTCCAGTATATCCTCTTGCCACTCGGATCGCTGTCATCGTAGCTTCTGTTCCGGAGGAGACAAAACGCAATTTCTCCATCGAAGGAAAATGAGATAAAATTTTTCTTGCAAAGATATTTTCAAGAGCCGTTGCAATCCCAAAAGAAGACCCCTTGGCCATCTGTGTTTGTGCAGACGCTACAATATCTGGATGGGCATGTCCTAAGATCAAAGCCCCCCAGCTCATACAAAAGTCGATATATTCATGTCCATCCACATCGCGGATGCAATCTCCTCTACCCTCTTCTACAATCAGAGGCGTCATCGACATCTCTCTAAAGGCACGTACGGGAGAACTTACCCCTCCAGGAATACATGCGCAGCTTTCGGAAAAAATTTTTTCACTCATCTGTCTTTCTAAAACCATCTTCGATCCTATCGTTAAAAGCCTAGACTCTCTATAATGCTTTTCATGCGCAGCTTAAGATAGCAACATTTTCCACTCTTGTAAACACTTCCATTTTACTTTGAAACGGATGGACAGATTCATCAAAAAACACCTCCTCATCGGTTTTCTATCCTTTTCATCACTAGGCTTTACAGCAGCGCCCTATACAGTGGAATATGAAGGCGTCGAAAACGCATCCGCCCTCAAAAACATCCAATCTGCCATCCAACTGGAAGCTTTAAAAAAACACCCACCAGATTCTATTCAAGCTTTAAGATACAGAGCGGAAGCAGATCTCCCTGAAGTCCTCAAAGTCCTTCATGCCTACGGCTATTATGAAGCGACAGCCGAGGTACATCTGCAAGAGCGCTCCGGACGCACCTATGTGATCATCACGATGGACCCCGGCCCTGCCTATATTTTAAAAGAATTCACCATCACCCTCTATGATAGAAGCTCCGCCAAACCTCTTACATGCCCCAAAATCCAACTCCAAGAAATCGGCATCCAGGTTGAAAAACCGATCCAAGCAGAAAGCGTCATCCAGGCAGAGCTAAAAATTCTTGAGCTTCTCTCAAAATGCGGACATCCGCTTGCCTCTATTGTAAACCGCCGCATTGTAGCGGATGGAGATACAAAAACCGTCACCATCCATGTCGACGTGCAAGCCGGCACGTTCTGTCGATTTGGCAACACATCCATCGAAGGAAGTCACTCTATAAAACCCTTATTCTTCGAGCAAAAACTATCTTGGAAAAAGGGAGAAGTCTACGACAGCGATCTAGTAGAAAAGACCCAAAAATCGCTGATGGAAAGTGGTCTTTTCAGCTCTATTTTAATTACCCATGGAGATGCCCCTTCTGAATCCGGCGAGATCCCCATGCATATCGAGGTTGCAGAAAGCAAACATAGCAGCCTTAACATGGGGGTGAGCTATCAAACTTACTATGGACCTGGTCTTACTTTTGGATGGGAAAACCGCAATATCGCCGAGATGGGGAGACGCCTCAGCATCCAAGGAGATGTCACAAGAAGAAGCCATAGCGGCATTGCCACATATTTAATCCCAAATTTTCATCGAGTAGGGCAAGACTATGTATGGCAATTTCAGGCGATGCATCTTAATATCACCCCTTTTTCTGAAAGAACCTATCATCTGACAAACCGCTTAGATACAAGATTCACCCCTTCTATGCGCGTGTCCGGCGGTGTTAAGGGGGAAAGGCTTTATGTGACCTCAAGTGTCCAAAATGGCAATTATTGGCTTTTAGAATTCCCCATCTTCCTCGGAATCAACCGTTCTAATAGTTTACTGAACCCTACAGAAGGATTTAACTTAGAGTATACAGCAACTCCAAGCTGGGTCACCTCTCCTTCTTCTACTCTCTATTTTCTCAATGAGCTTGCTTTTTCCTACTATTTACCCATCGATAAAAACCAAAAACTCGTTATTGCCCAGCAACTGACGGGAGGCTTTATCTTTAGCCACAGCGAAAAGGCCGTACCCGTATCAAAACGCCTCTTTGGAGGATCTGAAGAAGAGCTAAGAGGATATGCTTATTATACCGTCAGTCCCCTAAACGACCACAACAAGCCCATAGGAGGACGTTCTGCGATTTACTACACCTTAGAGTCACGCTGGAGAATAACCAAGACCATTGGAATCGTTCCCTTTTTCGACCTTGGCAACGTATACGAAAGCCAGGTCCCCACCTTTCATGGAAAATGGTTGAAATCCGTGGGGGTTGGATTTCGATACTTTTCTTTTGTCGGTCCGTTCAGAGCTGATGTAGGCTTCCCTTTAAATCCAAGAAAAGGGATCGATAAGAGATACAGAATTTTGGTGAGTATAGGGCAGACGTTCTAAACAACAAGAAAAAATCGGTCTTAAAAAACATCTGGAAAGCTTCTAAAAAAAGCCTTCCAGAATTCTTACAACAACTAGATCTTGATAAAGCGTTCGCCCGGTTTGCCTTGCGTTGGAGCTGGAGGCATATCTTTGCCGGTAGAGACTTCTCGACCTTCGACGATGTTCTTTGCTTTTTCTCTCCACTTCTCTACAGACTCAACAAATAAGGGAGCAAAACGGCGCAAAGAAGAGACATCCGCTCCTACGCCCATTTCAAGAACGCAGTGCATTAAAATCAGCTCTTCAGGAACTGCAACACCCACTCCACCGCCAGCCATCTGGCCTCCGAGCATCGAACCCTCTAAGAGAGATTCGTAGAGTCTAAGACGCACTCTGTCATCTTTAGGAAGCCCATCTAAAATAGGGGAATATAGATAGAGTCGATCTGAGTTAGGTTCATAGGTAATGTGCAATGAAAAGGTATTATCAATGCCAAGAATACATGTGTGATTTTCATCAAAGGCCAGTTCTAAATTTAGCTCTTTTCCGAATTCTTTTAAATTGGCCTTTGCATTTTCCAGTGACATGGACAAGTCCTCCTTTTGGTGCTTTAACAATTATTTTTTACATTCGCTTTCAGCGGTAATTTCATTTTGTAACAAGGGAAGTGTTCCAAATCTGAAAAAAAATTACCAACAAAATTTACAAATCTCCGCAGGCCCTCTCTATGCCGTGCTCAAAATATAATAATAAAACAAAACGAATTAATTGATGAGATGATTTTGCTACATCCTGCAAATGGAAAAGATTTAAATAGCTTACACAGAACGCATAACGTATAATTAAAAAAAATATTGCATGGTTTTTTCAAAGTAGGATACTTTAACAGAAAACACATAGGAACCCATGACGCAACGCTACCGCATCTCTCCCGGATCCCAATTTCCCCTAGGAGCCACTCTAGACGGCCAAAAGGTGCATTTTTCTATTTTTTCTGAACACGCCAAAGAAGTCATCCTCTTTCTCTTTACCCCTCAGGCCTCGGCTCCTTTTTTTTCAACACCCCTCTTTTCCAGCGAAGCGGGATGCTGGCACGTCCAAATCGAAGGGCTTTCTTTTCCTTTAGAATATGCCTACCAAATAAACGGCCCTGTCTCTTCTAAAAAAGGCGTAGTTTTCTTTCCTGACCGTTTTTTACTGGATCCTTATGCAAAGGAGGTTTCTTCGCACGCAATATGGGGCCAAGGGAAAAAATATTATCCTAAGGGAAAGATCTCCATGCATCCCCCTTTTGATTGGCAAGGCGTTTCTAAACCCCAAATCGCAGAAGAAGAATGGATCATTTATGAAATGCATGTGCGAGGCTTTACAAAACACACTTCCAGCCACGTAAAGCATCCTGGAACTTTTTTAGGAGTTATCGAAAAAATACCACACCTCAAGTCCCTTGGAGTAAATGCTGTAGAGTTTCTTCCCCTTTTTGAGTTTAACGAATGTGAAAATACGCTAAAAAATCCAGAAACAGGAAAGCCGCTTTATAACTTTTGGGGTTATTCCACGGTTAACTTTTTCTCTCCCATGCTCCGGTATGCAACCGATCCTAACCTTGTCTTAGAAGAATGTAAAACCATGGTGCGAGAGCTTCACCGAAATGGGATCGCTGTCATTCTCGATGTCGTCTACAATCATACAGCAGAAGGAAACGAAAAAGGCCCTATCTTATCTTTTAAAGGGATCGACAATGCAGCATATTATCTGATCACTCCAGATGGACATTATCACAATTTTTCAGGAACTGGCAACACCCTCAGCTGCAACCATCCTGTGGTGATGCAACTCATCCTAGATTCCCTGCGCTATTGGACCGAAGAGATGCAGATCGATGGATTCCGCTTCGACCTAGCATCCATTCTGACCCGCTCCCGTGCGGGAACGCCATTGCAAACCCCTCCTCTTCTAAAAGCAATGCAAAAAGACCCTGTTCTATCAAAAGCAAAAATGATCGCAGAACCTTGGGATGCTGCCGGATTATACCAAGTAGGCTCCTTTCCGGCCCTCTGGAGCGAGTGGAATGGCCAATACCGGGACATTGTGCGTAGGTTCATTAAGGGGACGGATGGACAAGTAGGAGACTTTGCAATGGCGCTATCCGGATCAGAAAATCTCTATGGCCATAACAGAGCTCCCTATCATAGCATCAATTTTATCACAGCCCATGACGGATATACCTTAAAAGATCTTGTCTCCTACCAAGATAAACACAACCGAGAAAATGGAGAAAAAAACCAAGATGGCAACAACAATAATGAAAGCTGGAACTGCGGCGCAGAGGGGGAGTCTACTTCTCGGAAGGTTTCTTCTTTAAGAAAACGCCAGATGAAAAATTTCCACACAGCTCTTTTTCTTTCTATTGGCACTCCTATGATGCTGATGGGGGACGAATACGGTCACACAAGAAACGGCAATAACAATCCTTATTGCCAAGACAATGAAAGAAACTGGTTTCTTTGGGACGAGCTTCAAAACTCACAAGAGCTGCTTTCTTTCTGCCAAAATCTCATTGCATTGAGGAAAAAACACAAGGATCTTTTTTGCAGAGAGACTTTCCTAAAACCTGCCGATGTAGATTGGCATGGACACAGTCCTTTGCGAGCCGACTGGAGCCATTCGAGCCGTTTTTTATCCTATACTCTTAAAGATCACAAAAAAGGAAATCATCTCTACATCGCATATAACGCTCACTACGAACCTGCTTATATTGAGCTGCCTCCTCTCGATTCCAAACGCTGGCACCGGGTTATCGATACCTCGCTTAATCCTCCTTACGACTATCGAAAAGAGCCTCAGAAAAGCCCCGCACTTCCTGCTTGGTACATTCTCTCTTCCTATTCAGCTTTTGTTGCAGAAGCACATCCTTCGACTATTTCTTAAAGCCGAACTGAGTAGAGGCTTATCAAAAACCTGAATTTCTTGATTTAATATAAAAACCACATTTTGTTTTATCTTTTAAAATACGACTTCGCAAATCACGATCGATTTTCCCGTTAATCTTAAAAAAAGAAAATAAACCTATATTTTTTTTAAAATATTTTAATTCTAATACAAAAAAAACCGCAAGGCTCTTAATCTATAAACAGATTTTGCATGCCAAGAAACTAAATGATTTGATATGGTCTTTCAAAAAGGCACAAATCCCCCTGAAGGAGACTTAAACTACTATGCCACGTTCCTATTTATATTTTGCTCTCGCAGCAACCTCTTTGCTCATCGGATGCCAAAAAAACAAAGAAGAAACAGTTTCTCTTAAAGAATCGATCCGTCAAGCTCCAACCCTAGCTATTGCGCCTGTTATCGACAACAGCAAACAATCTCTAGGATGGGATGTATCGCAGGAATTTACTCACGCCCTTTGCTTAAGACTTGAAAAAACAGATCGGGTATCTCTTTCAGAACTTCGCTCTGCCAAAACTCTAGCAAAGAAGTTGAAAGCCAATCATCATCCGTTTACTGGAGACTTGCAATGGGCAAAGACCGCATTTCCTAAAGAGGACTTCGTTGTTTTCCTAGAATTGCTTGAGCACGATGAAGTTCCTAATCAATCAACCCCAGAAGCATCCCCGGAAGAGTGTTCAGCCCAACTCAACCTCAGCATGCGTATTCGGGTTCTAGATCTACGATCTCAAATGCCAAAGGTGATTCTCCAGGAAATTGTCCGTGACTCTCATTTTGTTCCGCGCCAATTTACCCACTACCACTTTCATCAAGAACCTTGGGGCAGCGAAGATTTTTCTATTTCGCCTGTAGGCATTGCTCATGCACAGCTGATCAAAGAAGTAGCCTCTCGGGTTGAAGATTATATTTTAATTACTAAGAACTCGCAATGACCGACCACGCGGCCTATTATTTCGAGCATTTAGAATATATCCTTCTGTTCTGCATTGCGGCTTTCGTGAGCAATTCGTATGCTGTTAGCCGCAAGTTCTATACTCTGCCGCGCTCTCTTTTAGAAACGCCTTCTTTGCTTAAACTATGGCAAGTAGCTGCCTGTTTTGCCATCTATCTTACCTGCTCGATTGGAATAGCTCCTCTGCTTTTATGGGCGGAAGAGACCAGCTATCTCTGGATCTATCCCGGTAGGTTCCCTCCTGTTGTTTTGGCGAGCCTGGCTCAGTTCGTCTCCTTGCTCTTGATCTTCTTTTTGTTGTTTTTCTTTTGCCGTACTATCGACCGCGCTACCATGCGAAAAATCTGGAAGGACCATTCTCTACCTCAAACAAGCAGCCTCTTTCATGATGTATGGATTGGAGCCTGCTCATGGCTAGCTAGCTTCCCTCTGGTGGTCATCATAGGACAGCTTGCCGACATGCTAGTATTTGCCCTATTTGGCGTAGAGACCTACGAACAAGTCGCTGTCCGCTATCTAAAAATGACCCTTGCCACCCCTTCATTACTAGCCATCGCACTCTTTTCCATTTTAGTAGCAGCGCCTATACTAGAGGAGTTTTTGTTCCGAGGAATGCTGCAAAACTGGCTAAAAAAACACCTAGGTAAAAAAGCTGCCATATTAGTCACGGCGCTTTTATTTTCCGCCTTCCATTTATCCCCAAGCCAAGGAGTTGGCAATATTTCTCTAATTCTTTCCTTGTTTTTCTTTGGCTGTTTCTTAGGATTTGTCTACGAACGGCAAGGGTCTTTGCTAGCCTCCATGAGCCTCCATATCACCTTTAACACTATAAGCACTTTAAGAATTATATTCTCAACCTGAGGTTGTAGTTTCCCAAAACAACGAACTCTGTATAATAAACAAGTATTATCGAGGAAAATAATTCTTTAAAAAAGGGGCTATTTTATGAAGATCGTCACGCATTTGACAAAACTGGTCATCGGTTCTATGAGCTCTATCCTCTTAGCAGGAAGTTCTCCATACAACCTTTCTCTTCAAGAACAGCTGGTATTTGACACGAATACATTTGCCTGCCACGCATACCCACATGCCGCCAAAGAAGGCAACTGCATCTTTTCACCATATTCTGTCTTCTCTTGCCTTGGCATGGCCTACGTAGGAGCAGCTGGAGAAACTGCATCAGAAATGGCAGATGCCCTCTCGATCCACATGTCTAAATACGATCATATCGGACAATTTGCAAAGGTCAATGCCGAGCTGCTATCCTCTTTAAGATCGAAAGAAGGACCTTATAAGTTAGACGTTGCCAATGCTATGTGGTTAGGCCAAGACACGCAAATCCTTTCCGACTACCGCCATATGATCCGCAATGATTTCGATGCCAACATACAATCTCTGGATTTTAGCCAAAGCAAAGAAGCCGTTTCGATTATCAACACCTGGATCTCAAACGAAACGCAGGGAAAAATCCCTCGGCTGCTTGCAGAGACAGACATCTCCTCTTTAACGCGTCTTGTTCTTACCAATGCAATCTATTTCCAAGGATCTTGGAAGTTCCCATTCCAAGAAAAACTTTCAAAACAAGCGCCTTTCCACGTGACACCGGGCTCTGATAAACCGGTTCTGATGATGGAACAGACAGAGTCATTTGCTTATCATGAAACCGAGCAATGCCAATTTCTGCTTCTCCCATTTGTTTCTTCTCAAGATACAGGATCTGAACTTGCCTGTTTTTTTCTTTTGCCTAAGAATGCGCTCTCTTCCGTAGAAAGTTCTCTGTCTCCTGCTTTGATCCACTCCTATTTAGAGCTGGCTGAAACAAGAAGGATCCACATGCAAATCCCCCGCTTTACCCTCGCCTCTAAACTCTACCTCAAAGAAGTTCTCGAACAAATGGGAATGAAAGCAGCCTTTACAAAAGAAGCTGATTTTTCAGGGATTGATGGCCTTACAGACCTTTATATCGACAAAGTGCTACACGAAGCCTATTTTGCGTGCAACGAATATGGAGTTTCCGCATCTGCAGCCACAGCTGCGACAATGGCTTTTAAATCGGCAGGCCCGTCCCCTACTCCGCCTATTGAATTCCTTGCAGACCATCCTTTTCTGTTTGGAATTGTAGACTTAAAATCAAAAGTTATGCTTTTCTTGGGGAAAGTAGTCGATCCTAATATAAATATGGATCAGTGAATGACTACTGCAGTTGCAAACTCCAAGAAAAGGAGAGGGACTCTTCTTACGCAAAGAAGACGCCCTCTTGTGGTACGCATGAAAACATCGCTAAAAATTGAGAGCTTTGGGATTTCCGACCAAGGGCTTGTTAGAGAAAATAACGAGGATGTGTGGCATCAGATCCCTGTGCATCAGTTTTTTATTTTAGCAGACGGGATGGGAGGACATAATGCAGGAGAAATTGCAGCAAGAGAAGTCGTCCATCATTTATCTGCTTCAATCTGCCAGTTTTTCTCAGGACCTGAACAGGAAGACGCAGAACAAATAGAACGCCATTTGCATACAGCCATCGTCAAAGCCAACGCATGGGTACATCGGCTTTCAGAGCAAAAACAAGAGTTCTGCGGCATGGGAACGACTCTATGCTGCTTTCTCCTCCATGAACAATCTTTGATCTACGCCCATGTAGGAGATAGCCGGATCTATCGATTCCGTAAAAAGCTAGAGCTGCTTACTGAAGACCACTCTCTTCGATCTCAAATGATCCAACTAGGGCAACTCAATGCTCTTTCTCAAGAGCAGTTCCTCTATAAAAACATCATTACTCGAGCCATTGGAACAAGCCCTCTTGTAGAGCCTGAAGTCTCTAAAACGCAGGTAGAAGAAGAAGACATCTATTTTTTATGCAGCGATGGCCTTACAGACTGCGTATCTCACAATGAGATTTCTACGATCTTAAGCAATGCCCCTACAATCCAAAATGCCTCGGAAAGACTCATTTCTGCCGCAAAAGCAAAAGGCGGCAAAGACAACATCACGATTGTTATGATCAGAGTCTTTGCATGAAATCCCGCATCTACCTCGACAACAATGCTACGACAGGGGTCGATCCCCTCGTTGCTAAGGCAATGTACGCCCACCTGACTACAACCCCGGAAAATCCTTCTTCAATCCATTTTTTCGGACAAGAAGCGAAAAAAGCCCTCCTTAAGGCTCGAAAAACAATAGCCGACTATCTTCAAATACAACCACAAGAGGTACTATTCACCTCTGGAGGAACAGAGTCGATGAACTTCTTAATCCGAGGCTGTATCGACCCTAAAGTAAAATCCCACATCATCACCTCCAACATAGAACATGCTTGCGTTGATACAACCCTTCAAAACCTATCTTCTAATGGCTGCGATGTCACATTCCTGCCTGCAGATGCTTCTGGCGTTGTTCCTCTCGAAACCATCCGAAGTGCAATCCAACCACATACAAAACTGCTCGTCTTTAGCGCAGTCAACAGCGAAACGGGCGTAAAACAGGAAATTGCAAACATTGCAAAAATCGCACAGGAACACAACTTACTCTTCGTTGTTGACGGGGTAGCATGGCTTGGTAAAGAAGAAATCTCTATCCCTCCAGGCGTGACTGGCATTGGGTTTTCCGGCCATAAAATCCATGGACCCAAAGGAGCGGGTTTTGTCTTTTTACGCACGAAAAGTAAATTTAAGCCTTTGATTACAGGCGGAGGACAAGAATTTGGACTTCGATCTGGGACAGAGAACCTGCCAGGCATCGTAGGCCTTAGCAAAGCTGTCTCCCTCCTATCCTCAGAACTGCCTCAAGCATCAACCCGTATGAAAACACTCCGCGACGCTTTAGAAAATGGGCTAAAGCAAAAAGGCATACATTTCTTTGTCAACGGATCAGGCCCTCGCATTGGGAACACCTCCAATCTCCTTTTCCCAAACATAGACGGCGAAACGCTGCTAATCCAACTCGATCTTGCCGGCATAGCGGCCAGCCTCGGGTCCGCCTGCTCTTCAGGAGCTCTTGAGCCTTCCCGCATTTTAAGAAATATGGGGCTTTCCTATACGCAAGCCCGATCTTCTCTGCGCTTTTCTCTTAGCCGCTGGACGACAGAAGAAGAGATCTTGCAAACAGTGGACATTCTCGACAAGATCATCCAGAATCTACGTTTAATCTAGTACAAATTAAAACAATCAATATATTAAGCTAAAAAAGAGAGAAACAAAAGAGTCTTTTAGTGTTTTTAGATCGATTCGATGCAGGCCAAAAATTAGCAGCAGCGCTTAGCTCATATTCTAGACTTCCCAATCACTTGATCGTTGCCTTACCGCGCGGAGGAGTCGTTATAGCTCAGGAAGTATCTCTTGCTCTGCATCTTCCTTTAGACTTCATTTCTGTCCGCAAAATCGGAGCCCCTCAGTCTCCAGAGCTTGCCATAGGAGCAATCGCGGGAGATGTTGTCTATCTAAACCAACCCATAATAGAGATGGTTGGAGCTTCCGAAATCGAGATAAATCAGATCATCGAACGAGAACGACAAGAAGCTGCAAGACGGGAACTGTTATATCGAGGAACAAAAAAACCCCATCCGTTAAAAAACCAAACCGTGATTTTAGTAGATGATGGGATTGCCACAGGGGCAACTTTATATGCTTCAGTCCTTTACTTAAGGCAACAGGATGTTCGATCGATCATCATAGCAGTGCCCGTGGCAGCCCCTTCTTCGCTTGCGTTTTTTGAAAAAGAAGTAGATCAAGTCGTTTGTCTTTTAGCCCCTCCGGCATTTTCTAGCGTAAGCCAATTTTATTCAGAATTTTCTGCTGTAAGCGATGAGGAAGTATGCAACATATTAAAATCGATATCCCCGAAGGGATTTTAAATGGAGATCTCGTAATCCCGAAAGCCGCCGAAGCTTTGATTCTTTTTGCGCATGGTAGCGGAAGTTCTCGGCATTCTCCTCGCAACCAACAGGTAGCACAAACGTTACAACAATACGGTTTAGCTACATTGTTATTCGATCTTCTCACACCAGAAGAAGAGATAAACGAAATTGGCAGCGAATATCGATTCAACGTCGACTTGCTCACTGACCGATTGATTTTAGCAACACAGTGGATAAGAAAAAGCCATCCTCAATTAAAAATTGGTTATTTTGGCGCAAGCACAGGCGCCGCTGCTGCGCTCAAAGCTTCGTTAAAAGTAGATACATTTGCCATTGTGTCTCGCGGTGGCAGGCCAGATCTTGCAATGCAAGCATTGCCTTGGATTCAAGCTCCAACACTTCTCATCGTTGGAGGAGATGATGAGGTAGTTCTATCTATGAATCGCGAAGCCATGGAACAAATGCAATGCATAAAAGAGCTTGCCATCGTAGAAGGAGCCACGCACTTATTTGAAGAACCTGGCAAACTTAAAGAAGTTGCCGAACTTGCAGCAAAATGGTTTCTTATGATGCTGCACAAAAAAGCTGCAGTCTTAAGATAGGCTGCCTATTCCGCTCGGATTGGCGCCCAAAACCTGGAACAGGCTTAAAAGTTCTTGGCATGAGCAATAGAGACATCGCATTGAGATTAAGTGCCTATCGCCAGCAAAACCGTGGCAAAGGGATGTTATTTTGAAGATCTTAACTGCCGTAGAAATTCATCTAGTTTTTCTGGATATCCTTCCGCCTTAGCCCAATCTTTGAGATTTTTTTATCTATAGAATGTTCTCTAGCTACAAGAAGAGCTTGAGCTAAGGCTTGCTTGTCATTCCAGTGAAAAAAAGAAGCAAGACGATCCTTTACACAGTCAGTAGGAGATAATAGTTGCAACATTCCCGAGGCACTTTTCAATGTTTCAAATTTTCGTATCGCTTCATGACCCACGGTTATCGGCGGATTGACAAAATCAATAACGTAAGGACATTCTGCATGCGTGAAACATCTTCCAAGTCTTTTAAAACCGAATGCTCCAAGAATTTTATCTATAAGTTTTAACTCTACATATGTAGCAAAGTTTACATCCATAGATTGGTAGCGATTTGAACTATAGATAGAGACGCAAGCTCCCCCGACTAACACCGCATCTATATCATGAATTTTAAGTGTTTGATACACAAAACAAGCAAGCTCTTCTAAGGAGATTTTAGCGAAGTTCATATTGGCTTTCCTGTTTTTCTAGGTCTTTTCCTTTTAGTCTTCTGATATTGAGATTCTTGTATATCCTCAGGAAGATATTCATAGGCTTTTTCAGCCAAAGCTTGAATTTCTTTGAAAAAAGGATAACGTGGATTCCATTGAAATACACGAGTTTTTCCTTCTAAAAAACTGACTAGCAAACCTCCTTCTTCCAACTTACGTAATGTTTTCTGGATAGGATCCAACGCAGAATTAAACACAGCGCGAAGTTCTGAAGCATTGGCCTTCCCATGTAAACATAGGTAGATCAAAATTTTTTCTACATTCTTATTCGAAAAAAGATACTCTAACATAGTACACCTATATAATAGGTTATATTACCTATTTTATAGGTATACATTCAAGAAAATAACCAAAACAATCTAAAGTTACCATATAACACGCTGAATAATAATTGGATAAACAAAGATACGGACGTGCGAGGACCAATTCGCACCAACTTGGTTTAAAAAAGCTCTGTGGGATAAATTTTACGCCGAAGCAAAACAGAGATCTTAGAGAAAGGCAGAGCGTCCAGAATAGAACTTATTATCTCTCTCATTCCAAAATCGAAACCCTTGCTCTCCCAGAAGAGGCAAGGGTACGAATTGGTTTCTACTTCGGAAGAGGTAGGATTCGAACCCACGGTCCCCGCGAAGGGACTGCTGTTTTCAAGACAGCCGCATTAGGCCACTCTGCCACTCTTCCGTAAAAGAAAGAAGGATTATAACAACTGAAGAAAAAAAATCAATCAAAACTGTTCCAAAAAACGAAGATCGTTTTCTGTGAACAAGCGGATATCCTTAATTCCATAGAGAAGCATAGCTAAACGCTCCAGCCCCATTCCCCAGGCAAAGCCAGAATACACCTCTGGATCAATGCCTCCATTTTTTAATACTTCTGGATGGACCATTCCAGCACCTGCTACTTCTAACCATCCCGTATGTTTGCAAAGACGACATCCAGATCCTTGGCAGGAAGAGCATTGAATATCCACTTCCATTCCAGGTTCAACAAAAGGAAAGTAACTTGGACGAAAGCGAGTCTTGACGTGGGTTTTAAATAGCTTGCTCCAAAATTCATCCATGGTAGACAAAAGGTCGGCAAAGGAGACATTCTTGTCTACATACAACCCCTCTACTTGATGAAAAAACACATGAGAGCGCGCGCTGATTGTCTCATTGCGATAGACCGTACCGGGTGCTATGATTCGAATCGGAGGCTGGTGCGATTCCATCACTCGCAATTGCGTATTCGAAGTATGCGAGCGCAAGAGCAGATTATTTGTGATATAGAAAGTATCTTGCATGTCTCTTGCCGGATGATCTGCGGGGAAGTTGAGCCCTTCATAATTATAGTAATCAGAGTCCATGTCGGGGCCATACTGCACAGAAAATCCCATACTGGAAAGAATAGCAATGACCTCATCGCGCAAACGAATAATAGGATGTTTTCTTCCGAAAAAATGCCTTCTACCGGGAAGCGTAACATCGATTTTTTCTTGTTCCATGCGGCTAGATAATTCTGCCTGTAAAAAGCCGGAAAAAGCTTGGTCGCAGAGCTCGGAAAGTTCATTTTTTAGATCATTGATCTGCTTTCCTAATAAAGGTCTTTCTTCTGGAGTACAAGAGCGCAGAGAAACCATAAGGTCTTGTACCGGACCTTTTTTTCCGAGGTATTTTACTTTTAAGTTCTCTACATCTTGAGAAGAATGCAGTGAGCTGAGTTCTTGTTGGAAAGCATGCTTGAGGGATAAAATTTTTTCTTCCAAAGGATCCTCTCAAAAAAATAAAAGCCTATGTCTAGACTAAACTAAACATAGGCCTTAAGGTGTCTTATGATGTTATGCTAAGGCTTCTTTTGCAGTCCCTGCAATTGCAGCAAAACTATTTGGATCTCGGATAGCCATATCGGAAAGCACTTTACGGTTCAAAGCGCATCCAGCCTTCTTCAGTCCATGAATCAACTTGCTGTAGGAAATACCATTGATTTTCGCTGCGACTCCAAGTCGAATTGTCCAAAGTCTGCGAAAATCTCTTTTTCTTTGTTTTCTGTGACGATAATTGTTTGCCATTGCAGCCATCACCGCATCTGAAGTCAGACGAAGGTGATTTTTTCGATCGCCTACAAAACCTTTAGCTTGTTTAAGCAATCTTTTCTTTCTGCGATGGGTAGCCACTGCGTTTGTGACTCTAACCATGTGCTATTCTCCAATCTTTAAATTTAAGCAACACCCATAAGGCGTGCATAGGTTTTCGTTTGTGCTTTATTCACGACAGACTGCTTTCTAAGCTGTCGTTTGCGTTTTGACGACTTCTTCGTCAAGATATGCCTTTTACCCGGATGGCTCATTAAAAGCTTTCCCGTTGCTGTGACTTTAAATCGAGCTTTCACAGCTTTTCTTGTTTTCACTTTTGTCACGTTTCTTTATCTCCCGCTGTTGATTCGAACTCTTACACCGAATTCTTTGTTTCCGTCGATGGGCTTGCTTTTTCCGGAGTACTGACTTTCTTTTTTCCTCCTGGAGCAAGAACAACCGACAAATTGCGACCTAATAGTTTTGCATCCGATTCCGGAGTTGCAATATCTGAAAGATGTTCACAGATATTATGCACTGCTTTTAGCCCGATTTCGGGATGGAGAAGCTCTCTTCCCCGGAATACACATGTAATGCGAACTTTGTTCCCTTTAGCTATAAACTCACGAGCATGCTTTTCCTTAACTTGGATATCATGCATGTCAGTCATAGGCTTAATTTTAATCTCTTTCACCTTTACTTGGTGTTGGGACTTTTTACTTTCTTTTTCTTTTTTCGTTACTTGGTATCGATACTTGCCGTAATCGATAATCTTACACACAGGCGGTTCTGCATTTGGAGCGATTTCTACAAGGTCCAACCCCGCTTGCTCAGCACGAGCAATAGCATCCATGACAGAGAGCACTCCCAACTGGCCCCCATCTTTATCAATGACACGAACTTTCGCTGCGCGTATTTCTCTATTGATTCTACAGTTCAGAGTAGTAACTCCCTTTTAATGTACTTTCTAGCAATCTCACAGCTTCTTCAATCTGCATCGATTGCGAACCCGCTTCCTCACATCTGCGCAATACTACAGCGCGGGAGGAAGCTTCCTTTTCTCCTACTACAGCCAGAAAAGGCACTTTCATTTTCATAGCCTGATGGACACGCTCTGAAAGAGGGCTTTTTCCTGACTCATATACCACACGGAAGCCCTCTTTTTCAAGGATTTCCGCAATTTCCTGCGCATACCCATCTAGCTTTGCATTGACAGGCAACACTCGAACCTGCTCAGGGCAAACCCAAAATGGCAACTCCCCTCTTTCCAACATCAGCGCAACCCAGCGCTCTAAAGAAACAAACGCAGATCCAGAAAACCCTACCAAAGCCTCAGCCTTATTCAAGACCTCTAGGTAAGCCATGTTCCATCTGCGCTGGAAGGAATCTCGAACCCTCCATTCCAATCGCACTCTAGAGCATTTGCCCCGTTCTTCTGTCCAAGAGAAAGAGAGCTGTCGCATTGCTTCTATAAAAAGGTTTCTTTCTCTTTCCTGGCGCTTTGCTTGGCACAAAAGCACAAGATCAAACTCAAAGCCCAGGATTTTAAAGATTTTACTCATGAAAAGCAAGTAAGAAATGCATTCTTCTAAAAGCGATGATTCCAAGCAAAATATATGACATATACTTCCGGTCATAGTTTGCGTTAAAAAAAGCCCAGCAAGAGTATCTGCCCTTTCGGACGCCTCTATTGCTATACCCTCAAAAACGCGAATCGCATTTTTTTGGTTTTCAGACAGTTGCCTGCAAACCTCCCCATGCAAAGCGCATATACTTCCCCTATCCTCTTCTCGGATACAAGCAAGGGTTTGTACAGGCAAAAAACCAGATCGCTGCATTTGCCGGCAAAAAAAAGCATATAAAGCTTTGTGCACGGACACTCCTCTCGGCATCCATCCCCATAACTCTTCTTGCAAAGCAAAAAAAAGCTGCAGATTTTTCCCTTGAGTCATATGAGACACTTCAGGCCAATGCTCGTATTTTTTCAAAAAATCTTTTAAACCCTTCTTATCTAAAAAAGCCGTTCCATAAATTCTAGTAATGGACATACCCTCTTTTTTTCCAATATCCTCGCTCTCTAAGAGCTTTACCACACGGATCAACCCCGTATGTTCAATACTTTCTTCTTCCTCAAAAAGACCCACCCTAGATCCCATCTGGAATAAAGATAATAAAGACTCCGAGGACGCCTCTGCATACATAGCAAGAAACCGCTCTCCGTGAAAAGTAAAGAGCTCTTTTGCGCTAAAAGGCACCATTTGCTTAACACAAATCGGCTGCTTTTCCCGAATCAACGCCAGCATCCTATCTTCGATTTGCCGTAAAAAGATATCTTGAAAATGAAAAGGAAATGCGAAATCATAATAGAAACCCAAAGAAGTAACCCCTCCCCCCAAAAGAAGCGTGTGAGGGAATAAATCTTTTACAGCAAAGGCTAGAACATGAGCAGAAGCCTTGCGCACAGCGGAGAGCAAATCTTCTTCTCTTTTCATGCACAAAACCTAAAAAATAGAATAAATTAGAAGGCTTGGGATATGGCTGACTCGAACAGCCGACCTCCACGATGTCAACGTGGCGCTCTAACCAACTGAGCTAATACCCCAACGATTTCGGCAGCAATCATAAACAGAAGGTCGATTGCGAGCAAGAAATTTGTAGTGCCAATTTAAAAATGTCCCAATGCACTGGAAAATGAAGATTGGTTATAGAGGAATCATTTTTCACAAGGCTCTAGCATTTTCCCGTATAAATAGCGCCATATTCTCAGGACTTAGGTCTTCGTACAAAAAACCCAACAAGTGAATCGAATTCATAGCAGCTTGTAGAGCTGAAATCCTAGCACTATCTTCTCTTTGCGTCCCCATATTCACTAAAGATTGCAGGTTGTGAGGCAAAAGAGATAAGATCTGGTTCACTAGTTCTAAGTTAGCCGGCAGCATATCTTTACTTGCGGATAATAGAGCCCAGCAGATAGCTAATTTCTTGAAGTCATTCCCTATGCGCATACCTTCTTTTTCATAGAACGCGAACTCTCCATAACAAGGATGTACCGGATCTCTTATGATCCCTGCCTGCTTAGCAACTACATACACCCCTTCAAAGACTTTGTTTTTCAAAGAAGTCGGTATCTGCTGAAATAGATGAAGAGCCTGATCTTTGTCTTCCAAAGTAAAATATTCTAATGCACTCATAAGCAACTCTATAGGACGCTGCTCTTGAGAAAAAGCCTTCTTCACAAGACCTGTCGCTCTCAATAAGCTAATCGCTCCCTTATCTGTAAGAGAGTATCCTTGGACTGTTTCTAAAGTTTCATCCGTATACGCTACATTGTAAAGAAATTCCGATGGGTCTTCTTCTTCATTCCCAGCAATACTTTCTGGTAAAAGCTCTTCACATAAAGCTTGGATCGATTCACATACTCTTTGCTGCTCTTCTAAAGACAAAGAACGAAGCTGCTGTTGGAGCGCTTGGACTAGGTCTTGAGGCTTATAATGCCGATAAAAAATCTGTAAAAGCTCTTGGAGAGGTTTATTGACAAGAACATCAGGTAAAACGCCTGTACTCGCGTCAAATTCTATCGCATGCTCCATCCCAACAAAGCGGGCTATGCTATTTTTAATATACTTAGAATAATGCGATAGCTGCTCTGGGGCCCTTTCCCCGGACCATGCCTGCATCAAAGGACCTGGGCTTTCAACAATGTTCCCAACAGAATTGGCAAGGACACCCAGCAAAAAAGAACGAGCCTCCCGATGGCTTCGCACATCCGCCCCCATATGGCTTGGGTATCTACCCGCCATAGGCAAGCAGTTATAGGCAGTCACAATCCCCCCGGACCTGCCTGCAGGGCAGCCCTGAATAGAGGAAAAGACGCGTATAAGATATTCTTCTCTTTCGGAAAGTAGCCGTCCCGGCTCTAAATGGTCGGAAAGATTCATAGCATATCGGATAATGGCATACAAATAGGCCGTATCCTGGCGAACTAGACTGTGCGGATCTTCAGGGATCCGGAATAAATCTCGGATATATTGGTTATCCAATGCATCGCTTTTTATCCTTGCAAAAGACAAGCCTCCCACAGCATCTTGAATGTAGCGCATCACTCCGGCACGCTCTACTTCTCCCAATCTATTTAGACGAGTTTCCATAGCTGTCCATAGCCCTGCAAAAGCTTCCCTTGTAACAATCGGCGGCAGCTCTGAACGCTTGATTGCTACAGGCTTTTGTTCGGCAATGGTTACAGGATCCAAATGATAATACTCTGATCGAATTCTTACAGCAGGCGGCATAACTTTAGGGATCGGCTGTTTTCCCCACTGTTTCAGCTTAGCATAGATAGCATAAGGATTTTTTAATTTGGTAGGATCTGAAACAGAAAAAACTTCGACGGCCCTTTGCCCAAGAGCACTGTCAATATCGACTCGGAAATCGACCAGATGCTCTGTTATACCTTGAGACAACTGACGAGCCCTTATGCCATCTCTTGTCTCATCCAGTTCTTTAAGTAAAAACTGATGAACGGTCACTACTCTATTTGGAGTCTCCAACACCCGTCGAATCACCTGAAATGGATTGATCGGCACGACCGCCGGCAACAAACGCGCCTGCAAGCAGACATCTCCATAAAGAGTGCTCGGAACATAACTCAGCGCGTTCAAAAGAGCCATGTGATCTCTTGGCAACACAAATCCCATCTGTGTTATAAGCAGATCTCTTACTTCTAAAGAAGGGATCTGTAAATGCATGCAGATGCTGAGAAGTTTTTTGCGATCCTCATAAGATAAAAGATGCACATTACAATGCAGTACCAGCGCAATGGAAGATGCCGGGACCTTAGCACAGAGCTCTAGCAGAGCCAACTGCTGCTCAGGATCAGGAATCGCTTCCAATGCGTTTTTTGCCATCCGAAGCCAGCTTGCTCTTTCACGCGGATCTATGTGAGATACCGCCTCAAAAAGAAAGGAAATGTCCATATTTTCTTCGACTGATGCGATCAAAGGAAGGGCCGCCTTGCAAATCTCTTGTCTTTCCGCATCAGGCAAAGCGGGCAAAACATTTTTTCCAAGACTTTTTGCAAAAATATTTTGCAAAACCTGCGCATCATCAGAAGTCAGAACAGCCACACGTTCACTCAGCCTGCAGAGCTGCTCGCATTCTGCGCGCATATCAGGCTGCCGACTTGTCTTCAAAGACCATATCCTTGTAATCAGTATCTGGACCGCGTGTGCCTCAGGTGCTTCGCCTCTACGCAAGCCCTCTGAAAGAGAAATGAGATCTTTTGCAATCGAAACAAGAGGATTCATAACCAGTCCTTTATATAAACATCTATTTAATACAAAAATATCAAAAATCTTACAAACAATAAACAGAAAATAGTATTTTAGTTTGTTTTATATAATTCATCAACACAAAACCGTCTTTAAGATGACAAGGAAATAGGCTCCATGCTACAAATAGGCTAAAAAAAGTAGCCTATGAGAGCCCATTTCCCATTATTTACAACCCCTCTTGATCTTGCCCACTCGTTTTGGGAGAACCTACTGCAGCCGCAAGACTGCGTCATTGACGCCACTTGTGGTAGAGGAAAGGACTCACTAACCCTGTGCCGCTTTCTAGACAAAAAAGGCGGAGGAACTCTCTACTGCCTTGACGTACAACCCGACGCCATAGAAAGCTCAAAAAAGAGACTTGCCGAAGAGGCTTCTTGTAGACTGTCTAAAGTGCATTTCTTTTTACAATCCCATATTGCGTTTCCAGAAGAAGTTCTACTAAATCCCATCCGTCTTATAGTCTATAATTTAGGCTATTTGCCAGGATCTGATAAATCTATTACTACGGACTTTGCCACTACCCTCCAAAGCCTTGCCAACGCACAAAACCTTCTTACCCCCGGAGGGGTGATCAGCATCACTTGCTATCCCGGCCATCCGGCAGGCGCTATAGAAAAAACAGCCTTAATGCAGTGGGCCTCCCTTTTAGATCCTTGTCAGTGGTCTGTTACTTATACCGATTGGCTAAACCGCCATCAATCCCCAGGTCTGCTTCTCATCCAAAAAAAAAGCTGTAGATGTTCACCTCCCGCCTTCGGCGCGAGGTAAAAAAGATAGCTAAAAACCCA
>CAMFIG010000018.1 GCA_945952445.1 uncultured Chlamydiae bacterium | reverse complement strand
ACCAAACACTTTAAGCAATCCTAAACTGCTTGCCTAAAACTTTTATTTACACCCGATCGTTTGCTTGAGATTCGGAGCGGCATTTATTTAAAAAGCATTTTCATAACGGCTTTAAATACTTTCCCTTCGGTATTGGCAAGTTCATTGATCATATGAAAATGGTTAGCATCGGGCACTTCAATAAGAGAGATGTTACAGCCTGTTTTTTGCAGCGCTTGAGCGTAATTGTTCGCCTCGAGATGATAGAGTATCAATGGTTCTTTCTTGCCATATGCAATAATTGCTGGAATTGGGTGCTCTGGGGGGTGATAGAATGGGCTGTCTCGCTCAGATTCTTCGAGTGTCATTTGCAGTGCTTTTTGCGAATCTGCTTGAGGAGCGTAAGCGAGTGTGCATAGGTCGTAAATGCCCGAAATGGAAATTAATCCTTTAATGACATTCTCTGGGAGACCAAAATCTTTATGCCAATTTGGCATGAGAGCTGTGCTTGCAAGATGCGCTCCAGCAGACATCCCGTAAATATAGAGGCGATTTGGGTCTCCTCCGTAGTTGTCGATGTTTTTATATACCCATGCTATGGCTTGACGCACGTGATTTATGATGTCTTTCATTCGATATTGAGGAGCAAGTCCATAGTCAATTGACACAGAAAGAATCCCTTTTGACATCAGAGGTTCTGCAGAAATGGCCCATGGGTTTTTGCTTCCCATAGTCCAGCCGCCACCATGAATGCTTATGATTACAGGCATCTTTTTAAGATTTTTTGGTGTGTAGATGTCTAGCTTTTGGATGCTTTCAGATCCATAAGCTATATCGTGAATTGGATTCAATCTGTCTTTTATGGTTTGAGCGCGTTCTCGGTTTTCTTTCAATAAAGCATCGAAATTGGGAATGGCTTTGTAGTCATTATAAGCTTCTGTTAATTGATTTTCTGTCATTCCTTTATAGACAATTTCTTCCGGATCGGATAGGGGATTATTTGTGTTTTTCTGTGGCATATACATTTTTTTTTACAAGGGTTTGACTTTTTTTAATTGATTGTAGTAATCTATATCCAATATGTCAATGCCAAAGAAACGATCCTATCATTCAGAGTCCAGGCAAGCGCAGTCGCAAGAGACTAAAAATCGCATTTTATCCTCTGCAAAAATTCTTTTTGAAACGAAAGGATTCGAGAAAGTAACCATAGAGGAGATAGCGCGTAAAGCGCAAGTGTCTGCCGCTTCTATCTACTCCATATTTCAATCGAAACGTGGAATTTTGCTTGGTTTGATGGATGAAGCGCTTCCGTTTGAGCAGTTTGAAGCTCTTGTTGAACAGGTAAAGAAAGAAAGCAGCGCTCGCAAACGCCTTGCAATCACAGCTTGCATTGCTAGACAGCTTTATGATGCTGAGAAATCTCAATCGAGCTTTTTACAAGGAGCCTCCATTTTAGATCCTGTGTTTAAAGAATTAGAAATTGAAAGAGAGAGACGGCGATATCAACGGCAAAAAGAAACAGTTGAAATAATGGCGAGAGAAAAAGTTTTTATAGACAACTTGAGTCTTTCAAAAGTTCGAGATGTTCTTTGGGCCCTCACTGGAAGAGATTTGTACCGTATGCTTGTTGTTGAGCGAGGTTGGCCGTCGGATGAATATGAAAAATACTTGACCGAGTTGCTTGTTAAAGTTCTTCTGTCTTAAGCTGTTTAGAAGTGATGTCTGCCTAAAAAAGCTCGAGCAAGAGTCCCCCCATCTACATAGTCAAGAGAGCTTCCAAGGGGTAATCCAAAAGCTAAACGCGAAACACGCACGCCCCAGTGTTGCATCTCCTCTTTTAAAAAAAGAGCTGTGGCATCTCCTTCGACAGTAGAGTCTAAAGCAAGAACTACATCTTGAACGCCTAAAAGCTCAATTCTTTCCCGGATTTTAGGGAGCTGGATCCGGTCGCTAGAATATCCATGAAGAGGGGATAAAAGACCTCCAAGAACATGATAGAGACCTCTATAGATTTTCGTGTCCTCAATGGGGTACACATCTTTAGCGGAAGAGACAATGCATAGATGGGAGGTGTCTCGCTTGTCTGGATTGCAAAATTCGCATCCTGAGAGCTCTTGTAGGCAGTGGCATTGTTTACAGAAGGTGACTTTTTCTTTGAGAAGAGAAAGTTGATCGGCTAGTTGTTTTAATTGCTCCTCAGGCCAGTCAAGCAGTTGGAAAGCGTAGCGTTCTGCCGTGCGAGATCCGACGCCGGGGAATTTTCGAAGGTAAGAAACTAAAGAAAGGAGAGAGGGAGGGAGTTTCGTCATAGGTATATAACTGTCTGTTTAATTTTATTTTGAGGTTCCCGGTCTTTAGGAGGTCTATCATTCATATAAGTGGATTAATTTGGTTGAAAGAGATCTTACTCATTGTCATCATAAGATGTCTATGGTTAAGGTTATTTCCATATCTGGCAAGATTAGCGCGATACAGGTTTTTTAACAAAAAATTTTATATAGGGGTCTATTCGGCAAAATTCCGCTTTTGTTTTTTCTGAGAGTGGGGTAGAATTGACCGGATAGTTTATGGATTCAATTTGAAAGTTGTTAAGGGTGAAATATGCCGCAGAAGGCCCGAATTATCGGTACAGGATCGTATTTGCCAAAGCGAGTGTTGACAAATTACGATCTCGAAAAAATGGTAGAAACATCAGATGAGTGGATTGTCTCCCGAACGGGGATGAAGGAGAGGAGGATTGCTCATGAGGAAGAGTTCACTTCTGACATGGGACGTGAGGCTGCTCTTTCTGCTTTGCAAGATGCAGGCATCGCTGCTGATGCTTTGGATTTGATCCTGGTAGCAACTCTTACTCCAGATTACGTATTCCCAAGCACAGCTTGTTTATTGCAGGCGAGGCTTGGTGCTACTCGTGCGGCGGCGATTGATATCCAAGCAGCTTGCAGTGGGTACCTTTATGGTCTTGCCATGGCGAAGGCTTTTATTGAATCGGGAATGTACCGCAATATTTTAGTGATTGCCTCGGAAAAACTCTCTTCGATCGTTAACTATAAAGACCGCAATACTTGCGTGTTGTTTGGAGATGGAGCTTCTGCTTGCATAGTCAGCAATGAACCCCGAGGGAAAAATCTGTATATTCGAGAAATTAGTTTAGGGTCTGATGGGCATCAAGCGGAATTGCTGATCCTGCCTGCCGGAGGATCTCGTAGGCCGGCTTCTCAAGAGACTCTCGCTGAACAGCTGCACTATTTGAAAATGGAAGGAAAAGAAGTATTTAAACATGCAGTCCGGCGCATGGAGTCGGCTTCAAAAGAATGTCTCGATCGAGTTGGTTTGAAGGAGTCGGATATCAGTTGGTTAATTCCCCACCAAGCAAATATTCGGATCATTGAAGCGATTGCCAAGCGCTTTGATGTTCCTATGGAAAGAGTCTTTATGACAATCCATAAGTATGGCAACACGTCAGCGTCTTCTCTAGGGATCGCCTTAGATGAGCTAATGCGTGAAAAAGAAATCCGAAATGGAGAAAATCTCCTTTTGACG
The DNA here is from genome assembly GCA_945952445.1 of uncultured Chlamydiae bacterium. Lineage (GTDB taxonomy): Bacteria > Chlamydiota > Chlamydiia > Chlamydiales > Rhabdochlamydiaceae > CAMFIG01. Next base: position 37,358 of record CAMFIG010000018.1, on the reverse strand, counting down.
GCTTTTGGTGCTGGTCTTACTTGGGGTGCTTCTATTTTGACGAAGGAGGTTTCTACCAATGCATAAGATCGCATATATTTTCCCGGGCCAGGGCGCTCAATACGTAGGAATGGGAAAAGATTTCTACGATCACTTTGAAGCAGCTAAGAGAGTTTTTGAAGAAGCAGATGAGCATCTGCACCGCCATTTTTCCCAGCTTATCTTTGAAGGGCCTCAAACAGAGCTCACGCAGACAAAGAACAGCCAGATGGCGATCTATATTATGAGCTGGGCTGTTTATAGAGCTCTTCAGGCTGAATGTCCGGAGATAGCTCCTATTGTGTGTGCAGGCTTAAGTTTAGGCGAGTATACCGCTCTTGTCGCTGCTGGAAAGCTCTCTTTTTTAGAAGGTCTTAGTTTGGTGGAGAAAAGAGCTCTTTTGATGCAGCAGGCGTGTGAGTCTTTTCCGGGTAGCATGAGAGTTGTGTTGGGCTTGGAAGATGCCGCTGTAGAAGATATTATTGCTCCGATCTCTGCATCGGCACAAGTATGGGTTGCGAATCTCAATTGTCCGGGACAGGTGGTCATTGCAGGAACGCTTTCCGGATTAGATCTTGCTGCGGAGCTTTTAAAGCAGAAAGGCGCTAAGAGAATTTTACCTCTTGATGTATCAGGAGCTTTTCATAGTGGGCTCATGCAGTCTGCAAAAGATCGCTTGGCTCCTTATATTGCTGAAGTTCCTCTGCGTGAAAGCTCTATTGATATCGTGATGAATACACCTGGGGATTATGTCAAAGATACAGCATTGATCCGTCAAAATCTGATAGATCAGGTGACGCAGCCAGTTCGATGGCAGAGAGGAATTCAGGCGATCGAACGGTCTGGAGTTAGCCTCTTTTTGGAGATAGGATGCGGAAAAACGCTGCAGGGGATGAATAAGCGGATAGGAGTTAAAGTACCTACACTTAGTTTGGAAAAAATTGAAGAACTACAGCAAGTGGTAAAAGGAGTAGATACATGCAGTTGTTAATTGGCAAAAAAGCGCTTGTTACAGGAGGCACTGCCGGAATTGGTCAAGAGATTGCTTTAGCATATGCCCGACATGGGGCTTCTGTTGCAATTTTTGGAACAAATACAGAAAGAGCAGTACAGACGCTCCAAGAGTTAGAAAAGAATCGAACGGATGCTGAACAAAAGTTCCTTTTTCAAATTGTAAATATTGCGGACAAGTCTGCTGTCGATACAGCCACCCAAACAGTTCTTTCTCTTTTAGGAGGAGTGGATATTTTGGTTAACAATGCGGGAATCACACGCGATGGGCTTTTGATGAAGATGTCTGAAGAAGATTGGGATCAAGTACTTGATACGAACTTGAAATCCGTGTATAACACATGCCAGAACCTTGTTAGAGTTATGTTAAAGGCTAAATCGGGGAAGATTATTAATATTTCCTCAGTGGTTGGGCTTACAGGTAATCCTGGACAGGTGAATTATGCAGCTTCAAAAGCGGGTATGATCGGGTTTACGAAGGCGTTGGCTCAAGAGTTAGCTTCTCGTAATGTTTGCGTAAATTGCATAGCACCGGGATTTATTAAAACTAGAATGACTGATGCATTAACAGAGGTCCAGAAAGAGGCGATTCTTCGAAAAGTTCCAATGGGACGTTTAGGCGAACCTGAAGATATTTCGAATGCAGCCGTGTTTCTTGCAAGTTCCCTATCCGACTATATGACGGGCCAAGTGCTGACGGTCGATGGTGGTATGGTAATGTAAAGAATGAATGAAATTGAAGACAACCGAAAGGAAAACCTATGTCAATAGAAAAAGAAGTAATAGACATTGTAGTCGAACAATTGGGAGTAGATCCAGCAGATGTAGCTCCTCAGAAGTCCTTTGTCGAGGATTTGAATGCAGATTCTCTCGACTTAACAGAGCTCATTATGACATTTGAAGAGCGATTTGGTTTTGAGATTTCTGAAGAAGAAGCAGAAAAACTCAAGACTGTAGGCGATGTCATTGAGTACATCAAAAAGAAAAAGTCTTAAAACCTTTTCCCCTCTCAAAAAGAGGGGGTTTTCTTTTGTTTTCTTAGCTCCCTGCTTTTACTTCTACCCAAGTGTCTCGGATCTCTTGTTGAGAGAGAAGCTCTTCCACAAAATGGAATTTGCTGAATTGTTCTTGAGAGGCATGAACGAGTGCTTCAGCGCCAGGATCCATCTCTACATCTTGTAAGCTTTGCAGTGAAGCTGGAAAAAATCCAAATGTTTCGAAGTGCGATTTGACAGAATCGTGCTGATAGAGATAGTTGATAAGTTGGTAAGTAAGATCGTCTTTTGCGCTGAGCCGAGGGATGCATAGATTTTCAATTGTGATAAAGGTCCCTTCTTCCGGGATGATGAAGCCGACAAAAGGAAATTGTCGCATCGTTCTCCAGATGTAGGAGCTCGAAGCGATGGCAAGAGGGCAATTTTTGGTGGCAAGAAAGTAGTCTCCTCGGAAGCTTGCATAGGCTTCTACCCATTGTTTTTGCTCTTTAAGCAAGTTTGTTACAGCAAGAGCCTGTTGTGAGTTGAGCTCAGATACATTTCCGAATAGGTAAAACCCGGCAAACTGGATTGCTTCAATAGGGTCATTGGTCATTGATATTTTATATTGGACGGTCTTTCTGTCAAAAATGAGCTTCCAGCTAGGCGGGAGTTTAGGGTTTGCATCAAAATAGTCTTTATTAATTCCAAAGAGATACACTTCCCATTCGAAGGGGAGAGAATACCGATTTTCAGGATCGAAAAAATGCCCAAGCAAATGAGGGTTGAGTTCTTTCCAAAAATGGAGTCTGCTTTTATCCAGGCATTTTAGGAGGTTCTCTTGGATTAAAATCTTTACTGCATAATCTGAAGGGACGATCAGATCGTAGCCTTCGCCCTGTGTGGCTTTGAGCTTTACCAGCAGCTCTTCATTCGAGGCATAGTAGCTTAGGCGTACTTTGATATTTGTTTCTTTCTCGAATTTAGCGATTACAGAAGGATCTAAAATATCTCCCCATGCAAATACATTGAGGGTTCGAGAATCATATTGAATTACTTTGAGCTTAGGCCAATATAGAATAGCACCGATCAGTGCTATCCAAAAGAGTACAAAGAAAGAGCGTAGGAGGAGCTTCTTCATATTAAAAGATCCGGATTCGAGTCTTGATAGAGAAAAAAGCAAGAGCTAGCAGTCCACTTAAAACAAGCAGAACAGCGGAAAGGGCGTTGACCACGGGGGATACGCCAGAGCGTAGCATCGACATGATATATAGGGAAAGGGTTTGAGAAGTGCTGCCGGTGCAAAAATAGGCTAAGATAAAATCGTCGAAGGAGATGATAAAAATCAGCAGTCCTGTAGCAATGAGAGAGGGTCTTAAAAGAGGGAGGGTCACTTTAAAAAATGTCTGGATTGGAGTAGCGCCCAAAACAAGGGAAGCCTCCGTAAGCCGATGGTCTAATTCTTGGAATCTCGCATATACGATAGGGATCACAAACCCAAGGCCAAGTACTGTGTGCGCTAAAATCAAGGTGATGAGCCCAAGTGGGATGAGTGCCAGTGTAAAAAAGCCAAGCAAGGCGACGGCGAGTACTGTTTCGGGGATAACGAGATTTCCATAATAAAGGGATAGGAACTTGCCGATACGACCACCTTGGGCTGTGTAGAAAATCAAAAAAACCCCTATTACGAGGCTGATAAAGGTAGCTGATATCGCTACAATGAGAGAGTTCATAAAAGATTGCCAAAGAAAAGTCGATTCCAGAAGCTCTTCATACCAACGCCAGGAAAACTCTTGCCAGGGCGCTGGAAAGCTTTCTGAATTAAATGAAAAAACAAGAAGAACCAAGATTGGGACATACAAAAATAGATAGGTCCCAATCAGAAGGTTTAAATGAGCGATTCGAGAGATCTTACTTTTTGCATGCATGAGAGGACCGCGGCATAAGGAGTTTATTTAAGAGAAAATAGAGCAGAGCGCTGGTAGCGAGAAGGATGATGCAAGAGACTACTGTAAAAGCAGCTCCTAATGATCCTGTTTCATCCCCTAAAATGTAGTGTGATACAACAGTCCCGACAAACATTTGTTTGTCTCCTCCCATCAGTTCGGGGATTGCAAATTCTCCAAAAGAGGGGATATAAACAAGAAAAAATCCAGCTCGGATTCCTCTTAAGCTTAAGGGGAGCATAATCCTGCGGAATGTTTGGAGCCAGCTGGCGCCAAGGTCTAGAGATGCTTCAATGAGTTTCGTGTCAAATTTTTCTAAGGACGAGTAGATGGGGAGAACCATAAAAGGAAGATAGTAATATACCATCATGACCATGATTGCAAAAATAGAATTGAGAAAGTGGATTGGCTCCTGAATCCACCCTAAAGAGCGAAGGAGATTGTTGAGAAATCCCTCTTTTTCCAAAACAAAGAACCAGGCATAGACATGCAGAAGAAAATTCGTCCAAAAAGGGATGATCAATAAAAAAAGGAGGAAGTTTTTGATTTTTTTTCCACGAAAAGCCATGAAGTAGGCAAGCGGGTAGGCGATCAAAAGACAGAGGATGGCATTCGAAAGGCCTAGTAGCAAGGAGGAACAGATAACACGAAAATATGTAGGTTTTAAAAACAGTAAGATCTTTTCAAATGTAAAGCCTTGAAAAGAGCCCCAATCGGAAAGATTCAGAAAGCTCGAGCAAAGGATAATCACCAAAGGAAGATAGAAAAACAGAACCTGCCAAATAATAGCAGGGACTCCAAGGAAAAAGGGGAAATTAGAAGAAGTTCGGAGGGGGGAGTTTATTTTCATCTTTCCAGTAGGACCACGTTTTCTTTTTGCCAATACAGATATACTTCATTGTCATAGTCAATGACTTCTTGAGGGAAATGTTCCTCATTTTGTTCAAATACTTGCAGTTTCGTGTGGTCTTTTAAAAGAACATTGTACTGGGTTGATCGCCCATGATACACGATAGACTGGACAGTTCCTTTAAGCGAATTGGAAAAATTGGGTACTGCTTTTTTAGAGATAAAGATCTTTTCAGGACGGATGCTAATCGATACTTGGCTTCCCTCTCGGATCCACTCTTTGTTTTGTGGAATGTAGATTTTAAAAGTCCCTAATGAGGGGATTTCAATTTCCGGATCTGATTGGAGATTTCTGACAGTTCCTTGCAAGATATTCGTTGTTCCTACAAATTTAGCGACGAAAGAAGAGAGGGGAAATTCATAAATCTCTTTCGGGGTGCCAATCTGCTCAATTTGTCCTCGGTGATTCATGATGGCCATCTGGTCTGCAACGGTCAGAGCTTCGAACTGGTCATGCGTAACATAGACAAACGTGGTTTTCAGTTTGTCTTGTAGTTCAATTAACTCGATCAGCATTTTCTCTCGCAACTTGAAATCAAGGGCGGCAAGCGGTTCGTCCAGGAGTAAGACAGAAGGTTCGTTGACAATGGCTCTTGCAAGAGCTACTCGTTGTTGTTGTCCTCCAGATAGTTGCGATGTTAGCTTATAGATGTGGCTTTCCAAATGAAAGGACTCAAGGATTTTGATTACCTTTTGCTCGATTACATCTTTGGGAAGCTTTTTCAGCTTTAAGCTATAGGCGACATTATCAAAGACATCGAGATGAGGGAATAAGGCGTAGTTTTGGAACACAATATTAATGGGCCTCTCGTGGATAGGGAGGTCACTAATGTCTTCATGTCCAAGAAAAATGCAGCCCGAATCTGCTTTTTCAAGACCTGCAATTAAACGGAGTAGAGTAGTTTTTCCGCAGCCGCTAGGTCCTAACAGCGCAAAAAACTTACCTGCAGGAATATGCAGCGAAATCTCATTGATGATGGTGCCCCCTCCGGGGATGCTCTTTTTGAGCTTTTCTAGCTTAATGCTTCTCATGGTCTTTTTAAATACCCTTAAACAGAAGGAGCGTTTTTTTATTTTGCGAAACAAATTGTACTCCTACGCAAATTTTCTTCCATAAGAAATTCCTAGGAATCGAAAAAAAATTCCGGAGTTAAAGCTTTGTGTGTAAGAGAGCTGATTTTTTGTTTGTAAAGTTGTTTTTATTTAAACTTCTTAGATTTGGTTGTTTATAAAGCATTATTTGATAATTAACTTTTTAGTTGAGTGTAATTGTATTTATTTGTTATAATAATTAACGTTTTCAATGAAAGGTTTGTTATGAGCTACAAATATTCTTCGTTTCTCTCAGATCGATTAAGAAAGGGATCGATGCTCTATAACTCCTGGTCTACGATTTTCCTTCATTTTCATCGGGCGTCCTCTTAAGAAGTCTTTGATTCTTAAGTTGATAAAACAATATACATAAAAGGATTATACCATGAAAAGCTTAGATAAACCTTCTCAAGAAGGAAACCAAAAAATCAAAAAACTGCCAGTCTCCTTTGTGGAGGATGCCAACATTATTTTATGTCTGGAATTATTGTCTGTGATCTATGAGGAGTCTTGCATATTGCCTGTCACGATCGATGTGGGGCCGTCAGATGATGATGATTATTTGAGTCAGAAATACCTAGATCAAGTAACTCTTCTCGTCTTAGAAGTGCAAAAGGAGATTGTGTTTCCCCTCATTCGATTGTATGACTCTGAGATGTTTGTGCTGAATTATCAGAAGTTCTATATGACATAACATCAAGCGGATGAGCTTTCAGGATCATGTTGTATGCAAGCCGGGTTTTTTTACAAGCCGGCTTGCATCACAGAAAGATCCTTGTCTGCTATAGAGGCAGTTGGTTCAAGATATCCCTTTTATTTCCCATGTTTTACCTGTCCTGGTAAAACAAAGAAGTCAAAAATGGCCAGCCAAAGACAAAATCAAAATTTTAGCTTCTAAGAACAGCTCAAAATTTTTTCATTTAAGAGCAGTTGGTACAAGCGATTGGCTTGTTCCTTTACATCCCCAAATTCTTGTTGAAAGTAAATGAGTTTGATATTTTTTTCATTGCAAAGCCGTCGAACGGCTTTTTCTATAACACCTTTAGTTTGTTGGTAGGATTCAAGAAAACCTGGCGTGTTATCCCAGTCGCGGCTTCTTGAAGCTAGCAACTGTATCCATGTAGAATAAGATAGATCGAAGAGAATAATACAATCGGGATCAGGTAGGTGATCAATATCTAATTGGCAAATATGGCGAAACACAGGATAGTAAGGATCATCTTTTGGGAAAAGCCATTCAACACCTTCTTCTAGTTCAAATCCGATGATTTTTATAAAATAGCTATCTAGGATCGCTATCTGACCGCTGTTTTTTAATCTTTGAGCATCATATTGAAGAGGAATCCATAGTTGGCGAAATCCCATCCACATGGTAAAGTTGCCAAAAATATCTCTTTTTCTAATGACAGAAGGCCAGTCGGATTCTTCGGGTTCTATGAGAGGATGGCAAGGATGCAATGTAGCAAGAGCTTTAGCCATCGTCGTTTTTCCTGAGCCAGATAAGCCTGCAAAGGCAATGACAAGACCGCGATCTTCGGAGAAGAGAAAGATTGGGATAATGATCATTGTGCATATATGCAAAATAATTCTGGATATTCTCACGGGGTATTCCTCCTGAAAAAAGAAGACTCCTGGATTTTCCATAAGTCCTCAATGAGTTTAGAGATAGAGTATTGCCTTTGAGATTTCTCTCTTTGAAGAAAAAAACTTTTGAGTATGATTCACTCCTTTGCAAAAAACGCTTGAGAATATAAGCAAAACCGATTTTTCGATCTTATTATATTGGGAAAACGCCTTTAGGTTTTCAAGCCTATATGAGTTAGGAGCGAGTATATGAAATGGACGCGTTTTTTTCTCTTGCTGATTCTGGTTCCTCAGTTCATTTATGCTGTCTATGACTTCGAAGATTACAAGAAAGATACAAAAGGGATGTCTGTAGAATGGCAAGAGCATAATAAGCTTGTAGCTCAATTCGATCGTCTCAGTCTTAATGAGAAAGAAAAAAATATTAATCTTTTGCATGAGTCCATTGCCTGCTGCCGGCGGGCAGTGAATTGTTGTGAGCACATTCTAAAAGAAATCAACAAGAAGAATCATCAAGATAGAAAAGCATGGAAAAAAGAAAAGAGCCTAGCAGAAGAGAATAAAAACACGATCACAGCAGAAATCGACATCCTCCAGAGACTTATTAATAATACTCTGCAAGAGATCTCTTTTTCCAAGGCCGTTTCTTTCTACCAAGAAAGTGAAAAGAAGGGAAGTCTCGCTTCTGTTAAAAGCCAAAACTGCATTCGTCGTTTGAATAATATTAATGAGGTAGTGAATGTCTTGCATGAGGTTAAAAACCTCTATGAAGAAGCCTTGGCACTCGCTTCTCATGCTTTGGATTTGATAAGTCCTTATTCTGACGAGGAAGGCAAGAACATCTTAAAAAAAGCAATCGAAACTTACGCCATTGCAGCTGATAAATATAGAAAGGAAGCAGAGAACTGGCCCTCTCTGGCTGCAGAACAGAAAAGCTCTTTAAAAGAGAGAGCTGAAGTTCTTTTAGAAGATAGCCGGCTTTTTATGGGAAAGGGGCTAAAAGCGAGTGCCTATGAGTTGCAAAAACAAGTGATCCCCATACTGGAAGAACTGATAGAAAGTAGCAGCGGCCAAGAGGCTGAGGCATTTCTGCTGGAAGTGGATCAGATAAAGGCACAGGTGGGAGCTTTTGAAAATGAAGCAGATCGTAGTCGTCTTACGGAGCTTCCTTCTCTTTCTAATGAAGATTTTATGGCCAGAGAAAAGGAAAGAAGGCGTCTTTTCTTTAAAAATACTCCCGGGCTTTTTTTCCAGAATATCTGTTATGCCCAATCTCGGCCTTATGCTCTTGCTTTAGATGGGAGTATTGCGCAAAAGAACGGCACATTCACTATATATGCAGAGCAGTTTTACCGTTTTCTTGTCCAAAGCGATACTCCGATACCGGAATTGTGTATTACAGTCTGTAAGCAAAATCAAATCGTCCATGAAGAAGTCATTGTATTGCCTTCTATAAACAGCTTGTCTTGGGACCGTTATTTAGTTGAAGATGGGATGGTATTTATCCCTGAAACGAAACTCAAAACGGATTTTGGCCTCGACTTGCGGTTGAGTTTTTTCTATGACCCTCGATGTAATTTTTCCATGATCATTGCGCAGAAAGGCGGCTTACAAGACTATGAATTTTCTTTTTCTCTCAAAGACAGTAAGACTCTTTATGCTTGTAACTTCTTGTTGGCGCCTCCATGGCAGCTTGAATGTTTGCGTAAACCTTCTTTAAGTAATGCAGATCGTCCTATTGATAAAAAAAAATTGGACTTATCGCCTGTTTTACAAAGTGAATCGGGGAGGGAGCTTGGCATCTCTTTTCCGATTCTCGATGAATTTGTAGAGCAGTTAAAGAAAGATCCTCTTGCTTTAGCTGCTTATGTTTATAATGAAATAGCGCTTGAACATCAGCTGTCTTACGAGGGCAGGGATTTTGTGTACGCTAGAGGCGTCCAGAGAAATGCTTGTATGACCTTTTTGGAAAAACAAGGATCTGCTTGGGAATTATGCCAGCTTTTGGTCTATCTGCTACGACAAGCCGGCTATCCATCTTTTTATGTCACTGATACGATATGTTCTCTTCCTAAAAACTTTTTAGAAAAAATGCTTCTAACAAAACTCCCCGGGGAATTTTCTCAGGGACTTGTTGACTATCCTTGGGTTGTATTTTTTGATGGGAAAGAGTGGGTTTCTCTTTTCCCTTGGATGAAAGAAGTGCAAGTACGGGAAGGATATGACTTATATAATCTGATGCCGGAAGAGTATGCGAGCGCGGACCGCTGGATTTTACGCTACCTGAAAGAAGATGAACGTATTTTCAGACATATGGGTCCAGACAAAGATGATACGTTAGGAGTTCTTTTTGTCCGCTTTGTTGAAGAGGAGTTGAGAAAGCAAGGGCTTTCTCTATCAGACGTAGGCCTATATGGCATACAAGTGAAAAAGCAGTTCTCTTCTTGGTCTGATTTTTTGCGTCCTGTAGTATGGGGAACGCCTAAGATATTGGGTATTCTAGATAAGGAATCATCCATTTTCTCGAAAGCGAAAGTCGACATTTTTTCCCGTCAAAATCCTCACAAAAAAATCTCTCAAGAGTTCTCTTTGGTAGATCTGAATTGCAGTTCGATCTCTCTGCGTTTTAGCCAAGAGGGCCTTCAAGCTCTGATGATAGGGGAAAAGCAAGAGCGTTTGCTCGAGCTCGATGAATCCGATCAAGTGATTGATATAACAGTCTTTCATCACAACGCAGCTGGACCCTGTTCCAGTCACGCAACCAATACGATTTCAATGGATAAAGGGACTGAAGCTGCTCTTTGTTTTCACTTGGGTGGATCGAGTTCTGAGGTGACCTCTCAGTACTATGAGCAGTTCTCTGCTGAACAAGAAGAGACAAAGAGGCTTCATGCCCTTCTTGCCTTTGTGGGAGCTTCCTATTTTGAAAGATGCGGGCGTGCAGAAAAGATTCTAGCAGAGCTTCACAAGACATCACCTCTTATGATTTTTGCCTTTGGATTGGCCAAACTTTCTACAAGTCAAGACATAAAGGCGCCCCAAGTGGATATGATGTGGTCTCTTTCTCCCATGCCTTCTTTGCAATCGACATCTTGGCAGCAAGAGTTTTATGCAGCTCTTAGAGCCTTGCAGCTCCTCATTACAGTCGATTTTTCTTCTAATGAACATCAGGTGTTGCTGGATGTTTTAGGCGTGAAAGAGGCGATCTCTACAGTCAAACTTTTGCAGCTTGCCAATCGCGAACAACAAAAAAAGGGACTTCCTGAGCCGGGATTTTTGAGTTTAACTCCTTCTAGAATCGCAGCAGTAGAAAACACTCCGGAAGCTGCTAAGAGCTTATACTTTCCTTATTTAGAAGATCTGGATCTTCGCAGTACACAGAATCAGTGCTTTAGGCAGTGGGAGATTGCAAAAAAAATGTTCTCTCAAGGAAATGGGTTTGATCCATATGCCTATGCATATATGACCCCGGGATTTATTTTCAGCCAGGATCGATCTTATCGAGAAATGGGATCTCTTATTTTCCATCCTCTTAAGCAGGCGAGCTTAATCTCTAGTAATGTTTTTTGGCTCCACGGAGGCCTTGGATCTCCTTTGCCTAGCGACTATTTCATCCCTTCGGCTATCAGTGGCTGGCAGCTTATTCCTATTAGTAACAGCAACTCTTATGGGCTATATGTTCCTCCCCCTCTCAATAGCCATCCGAATATTGCCTCTATGCTTCCGGAAAAGAGTTCAGTTTCACAAGGAACAAATACATGGAATTCCGATGTGAGATCGGAACATAAATCTTTCTTAAGCCATGTCGGAGACCCTGTCGATGTTGTAACAGGGGCCTTTTATATCGATGAAGTCGATCTTGTTTTGCCTGGGCCTTTTCCTCTGGAAATACGGCGCAATTACAATAGCCAAAATCCCCTTGTCGGGGACCTGGGAGTAGGATGGAAGCTCAGCTTGAATCCTTTTCTTATCAGACAAGATGAAAAATTGTATGCCGCTGAAGCGGATGGCACCGTGATTGCTTATAGATACAATCAGGATACCTTGCGATGGGAGGCTTTTCCTGAAGACAACCCGGAGCTCTATAATCTCAACCAAAATGGAATAGGCTCTGTTTTCAATCCCTTTCATGGTTTCATTCAAGGTGATATCCTATATGGCGCTGATGGGTCGAAAAGGATTTTTGAAGGAGGACTTCTTAAAAAGTGGATAAATAGCAGGGGGAGTATTCTTGAGTTTTCCTACAGCAAAGGCAAGCTTTCTAGGATAGAGAGCTCAAATGGCGATTTTTGTGGCGTCCTTTATAACCACGAAGAGAAAATTTCGGAGATCTATGCTAAAGATGGAAGAAGGATCTACTATAGCTATAATCTACAGGGAGATCTTGTAAAAGTCACGCTGCCCAATTCTGCAGTAATTACCTATGAATATGACCATTCGCACCGCATGATTCGAGAAACCAAGCCTTATGGAAAGGTCTTGGAAAACGTCTATAAAGAAGGAAAAGTCCAAGAACAGCGTTCTCCCATGGGCCCGAGACAATCGATGATGACAACTGTTGTCTTCGACTACCAAGATGGCATGACTACGGTTACTGATGCTGCAGGAGGGAAAACGACATATAAGATTTTCCAAAAACAGATTTACAAGATCGTAGATCCTCTAGGATCAGAGACCTTACAGTCCTGGTTTATCGATGAGAAGACCTGGTTTGATCCCGTTACAGAAAAGATCTCAGAGTGGAACATGCCAGGAGGTTCTGCAAGGTGTTTAAAATCATCGACAGATAAGCGAGGGCTTACAACCTATTACCTATATGACAGTCGAGGAAATCCCGTAGAGATGGGTCTTAATGGAGCTGATTTAACGGGTAGTGGCGAATCGATCTTGGTTAAAAAATTTACCTATAATGACCAAGACCTTTGTATTCAAGAAGAGGTATTAGGACAAAAGACTGTCACGATGTATGACTCAACGTTTTCTTTTCTTCCCAAAAGAGCAGAGTCCTATGTTGATGGCATCATGACTTCCTATATAGATTTAGAATACAATTCTCAAGGTTTGATCGAAAAAGAAGACAGAGCCGGATCCATTACTCTCTGGAAATATGACTCTCGTGGGTTTCCTTACGAAAAGATCCAATTGACCGGAACCGATGATCCCGATGTTGTCACTTTATATTCATATAACTATCAAGGTCAGTGTATCAAGGTGCAATCTGTGGATAGCATCTGTGAGAATGTCTATGATATTATGGGAAATCAGATAGAGTCCAAGGTTCTATCTCTATCGGGAACCCTTATTTCTGCAAATTATGCGGGCTATAATCTCAACAATCAGTTGCTTTGGAGACAGACAGCAAATCCAAACAATACTGTTTACTTTGATTATCATGCTTCAGGTCTTGTCAAAGCTGCCAGACAGACATTAAATCCAAATGCAGTCGCGTACACTCTATATGAATATGACTCCCTCGGCAACCTTGTCGAAGAGGTAGATCCTTTAGGATATACCACCCAAAGAGAATACGATGCGTTAGGCAGAGTAAAATCTGAAACAAAAGAAGGCTGTGCAACTTATTTTACCTATGAGTCCGGCGGGCTTCTTGAAACAATCTCCACAGCTTCGGGAGCGAAGACAGAGCGCCTTTATACAACAAATGGCCTTCTTAAAAAAGAGATCTTTCCTGATGGCTCAGAAGACTGCATCACTTATGATTTCTTAGGTCGGCCCATTCGAGAAACAAAAAATGGGATTACCTGGGAAATCATCTACGATGATTCTCATCATCGAGAAACTCGTATAAATGTTGCTACGAAAGACATGGAAACCAGGGACTTTGATGCTCGAGGTAACCTCATTCGATTTACTGATGCAGCAGGTTATACTTCAGAGAAAATATATGATGGTCTCAATCGATTAAAAGAAGAGATCTCTCCAAGTGGAGAGCGTACGGTGTGGAATTATCAAAATGACACGGTTTTCTGCACTATTCCCAATGGAGAAAAAAAGTTTCAACGCTATGAAGGCGGCTGCATTGCGGAATCTAAAGTTGTCGACTCCGAAGGTTGTCTATTAGCAAGTTCCCATTATCGCTATGATCAGGAAACCGACACCCAACAGGTCTGGCAAGGTGATGAAATGACAATCACTTGGATCAATACTTTGGGGCTTCCCATCCAGGTGCAAAAAGGAAATGTCATTACGAGATATGAATATGATGCGTGTGGCAATTGCATTGCGATGAGAGATGGAGATGGGAGAGTAGTACGCCAGACATTCGATGGCTTAAGACGTTTAATCAAAAAAGAATTGCCGGATGGTGGTTGCGTTAAGTATGTCTACGATCAGGATTCCAACATAGCTGAATACCATCTTCCCAATGGTATGGTCTGGAAAGCATCTTATGATTCGATGAAAAGGAAGACAGAAGAACAGCTTCAAGTAGGTAATTTATCTTCTCTACACTGGGAATATACCTATGAAAATGGCTATCTCAAAGAAGTCAAAGATCCCATGGAGCGGATCCGTTCTTATTTTTACGATCTCAATGGCAGGCTGATTCAGGAGACGGTAGATGGTTGGCAGCGCAGTTTTACTTATGACCCTCGAGGGCTTCTTCTCTCTGCCCAACAAAGCGCTCCTCACTCAGAACATTCTAACATTGAGCGTTCTTATGATCCAGATGGACGCCTTATCTTAGAAAATATCTATCTAAACTCTCGGCTGATGCAAGAAACTAAGCAGGAATGGGATGCTTTGGGTCGTTCGCTACAGATCAATGGTCACACTCGGAACTTTACTTATCAGAATAATCAGCTCGTTGAGATTGCCATGCAAGAGACATGTCTATCCTACGCTTATAATCGCAGTGGCTCTCTTAAACAGAAGTCGACGCCCTATGGCGATGTAAATATTGATTACAATCTTTCAGGACTTCCGGCAAATATCTGTGCCAAGGATATGTATGAAGAAACTCTTCTATGGCACCCATCCGGCAAGCTAGCAGCTCATCTTTCTCCTCATGACTATAAGCAATTTACCTATACGGACCGAGGATATTTACAATCTGCTGGATCTGAACAATACAGCTTTGATTTTGGAATGGCAGGAATAGGCATCCGCACGCAAGCTCCCGATAGGGTTGTTTCAGAAAATGGTCTGGATCCTTTTGGAAAAATCGTCATGGAAATCAATGAGGTAGGTTCTGTTGCAACAGCTTATAATCTCATGGGAGAAGTGATTTCTCAGAACTCAAAGAAATTTCAGTGGGATCCATGGGGAAGGTTGCTTAAAGTCTCAGATGAAACTTCTCTTTGGGAAGCTTCCTATGATGCTCTAGGAAGAAGATTACAGACGCATTATACAATCGAAGAACACCCGCAGATTTCGACTACGTCATTTTATGATCCAGAGCAAGAGTTCCTAGAGATCGGAGTGCAATGTGAAGGCAAAACTTTCTGGAAAATTTATGGACCTAACTCTTGCGATGCTATTATTGACGAGACAGGGGATTCTGTTGTTTTGTTACACAATGGCTTAGGCCATTTAGTCGGAGTTATTTCAAAACAAGGGATCATGGATGTGGAGCAGATTTCCTCTTATGGATCCCAAGTGTTGCCTTCTCTTCCCGTGGATCTCCTATCGTATGCCAAGACATTTACATGGCATAGCCAGGCTTTAGATCCAACAGGGTTAGTCTGGATGGGAGCGAGATATTATGATCCTCACGGCGGTCGATTTTTAAGCCCGGACCCCATTGGTTATCCGGTTTGTTTGGATCTTTATGCTTACTCTGCCGGAGATCCTATTAACTACATGGACCCTGATGGGCGGTTTGCATCACCGGTGTATCGACCAATAAAAGCGACTGTTCTGAATGTCTGGAATAATCCTCGATTCCAAGGGTCACTACAAGCATTTGGAGGATTTCTGGAAGTATCAACGGGTACAGCTTTAGCGCCTACACTTTTTGCTCCCTTAGGAGCTGCTATGGTTATTCATGGAGCAGATCGGTTTTCATCAGGCATTTATACGACTATGACTGGTAGTCAGACAACAACTCTGACTTCTCAGCTTTTACAAAAAATAGGAATGAGCCAAGAAAGGGCCGATTATTGGGATAATAATGCTAACTTTTTATCTACTATAGGTGGTGGTGGACTTGCTTATAAATTCGGAAAAGAAGCGTCGGCTTTATATAATTACAGACTACCATTAGCATCATCGATGGCTAGTAGCGAAGGATGGATATTGCCAAAAAAAGGAGGAGGAGCATTTATCAATGGCCGCTGGTATGTTGAGCATGCATTAGAACGAATGGCACCAAGGACAGTGCAAGTTATGGCTGAATTAGAAAGTCGATTTTTAGCAAGAGCAAAGATTGCATCACAAAAGCTTCATCCAAAAGAATTTCATAAATGGTGTTTGGAAAACGCTCCCAATCCTCGAGGTGTGCCTCCTTCAGTTGTCGAAGCAGAGATCGTACAGCCTGGTAGTACAGGAGTGCGCGTAATTTTAAATGAAAATGGTCATGTTATAACAGTTATTCCTGGAGGATAATGAAATTCGATATTACTGAATTGCTTATTGTATTTGATGAGATTTTAACACCTCCTACTAACGAAGAACAAGGTGTATATTGGCTTAGAGCAACTCGTGAAGATGGGCTAATTGTAACTCTATCATTTTCTATTTACGAATGTTATGCTGGTATACTTGTTTGTAATGATTCTGATGTAGCAATTGCAAGTATACATATGAATAAGTGTTCTGAAATTAGAATTTTAGATAAGAAGAAAAAAAATCTAGAAATCATCCATGATGGACAATTAGGAAGGTGTTTTTTGCAATTAACAGGTGATAATATTTTAAGTTATGATGAATAAAGAGCTTGGACTGTGAAATATCCTGCTATATAAGCATGTAATCTAAAAAGAGATGTACCTATTTTCTAAATAAGGATGTTACTTTGGGGCTTCCCATCCAGGTGCAAAAAGGCAATGTCATTACGAGATATGAATATGATGCGTGCGGCAATTGCATTGCGATGAGAGATGGGGATGGGAGAGTAGTGCGCCAGACATTCGATGGCTTAAGACGCTTAATCAAAAAAGAATTGCCGGATGGGGGTTGCGTTGAGTTTGTTTACGATCAGGATTCCAACATAGCTGAATACCATCTTCCCAATGGTATGGTCTGGAAAGCATCTTATGATTCGATGAAAAGGAAGACAGAAGAACAGCTTCAAGTAGGTAATTTATCTTCTCTACACTGGGAATATACCTATGAAAATGGCTATCTCAAAGAAGTCAAAGATCCCATGGAGCGGATCCGTTCTTATTTTTACGATCTCAATGGCAGGCTGATTCAGGAGACGGTAGATGGTTGGCAGCGCAGTTTTACTTATGACCCTCGAGGGCTTCTTCTCTCTGCCCAACAAAGCGCTCCTCACTCAGAACATTCTAACATTGAGCGTTCTTATGATCCAGATGGACGCCTTATCTTAGAAAATATCTATCTAAACTCTCGGCTGATGCAAGAAACTAAGCAGGAATGGGATGCTTTGGGTCGTTCGCTACAGATCAATGGTCACACTCGGAACTTTACTTATCAGAATAATCAGCTCGTTGAGATTGCCATGCAAGAGACATGTCTATCCTACGCTTATAATCGCAGTGGCTCTCTTAAACAGAAGTCGACGCCCTATGGCGATGTAAATATTGATTACAATCTTTCAGGACTTCCGGCAAATATCTGTGCCAAGGATATGTATGAAGAAACTCTTCTATGGCACCCATCCGGCAAGCTAGCAGCTCATCTTTCTCCTCATGACTATAAGCAATTTACCTATACGGACCGAGGATATTTACAATCTGCTGGATCTGAACAATACAGCTTTGATTTTGGAATGGCAGGAATAGGCATCCGCACGCAAGCTCCCGATAGGGTTGTTTCAGAAAATGGTCTGGATCCTTTTGGAAAAATCGTCATGGAAATCAATGAGGTAGGTTCTGTTGCAACAGCTTATAATCTCATGGGAGAAGTGATTTCTCAGAACTCAAAGAAATTTCAGTGGGATCCATGGGGAAGGTTGCTTAAAGTCTCAGATGAAACTTCTCTTTGGGAAGCTTCCTATGATGCTCTAGGAAGAAGATTACAGACGCATTATACAATCGAAGAACACCCGCAGATTTCGACTACGTCATTTTATGATCCAGAGCAAGAGTTCCTAGAGATCGGAGTGCAATGTGAAGGCAAAACTTTCTGGAAAATTTATGGACCTAACTCTTGCGATGCTATTATTGACGAGACAGGGGATTCTGTTGTTTTGTTACACAATGGCTTAGGCCATTTAGTCGGAGTTATTTCAAAACAAGGGATCATGGATGTGGAGCAGATTTCCTCTTATGGATCCCAAGTGTTGCCTTCTCTTCCCGTGGATCTCCTATCGTATGCCAAGACATTTACATGGCATAGCCAGGCTTTAGATCCAACAGGGTTAGTCTGGATGGGAGCGAGATATTATGATCCTCACGGCGGTCGATTTTTAAGCCCGGACCCCATTGGTTATCCGGTTTGTTTGGATCTTTATGCTTACTCTGCCGGGGATCCTATTAACTACATGGATCCTGATGGGCGGTTTGCCTCTTCCGTATATCAAACGATAAAGCCTGTTGTCATCGGCAGTTTTCAGCCTTTCTATGGAATCAATCAGTCTATTCAAGCTTTTAATGTTGTTCCTGCATATCTAGCAAATCAAAGTATGACCCGTTCAGAGTTTTTCCAGGTCGGATCCTTTGATTTGTCTCAAGGAGGCATAGGATTTATCAATGGAATTAACAACCAAAGAGATGAATCTATAGCAAGTGCGTTGCAAGTAAGTCAATATGGGGGAGGAGCAAAAGTGTATGGAATCTATAATGCAACCAATTGGGATAGCATTCAGGCCGTATCTATAGGAATTGACATCATAGAATGTAGCTTAGGGCATATGAGAGTGCACACCCCCCCTGTCCAGTTATTAAAAAACCAATGGAATCACTTTATTGCCACGCATGGTCCTGAAGAGAAGTTTCTTCAGTTTAGCCATAGCGGGGGAGCTCTTCATGTGCTCAACGCCTTGTTGACTTCTCCAAAATCGGTCCAACAAAGAATCATCAGTGTAGCTTTTGCTCCTGCGGCTATTATTCCGGAAGAGTTGTGTTTTAAATCTTATAACTACATGAGTCGGAGAGACATCGTCACACGCCTCGATATCATGGGTCAGATGAAATATAGAGACCAGCTGGAAATACTAGAACCTCATCCCAATGCCTTTTTTTGGGATCATGGGTTTTTAAGTCCTACTTTTGATGATGTCAAGAGAAGGCATATCTCCGATTATATTCAAAAGTACGGGAGTAAAAAATGAAGTTTTTGTTAAATGCCGGGTTCTTTTTGTTCATGATTCCTTTTCTTGTCGGGTGTTCATCTTTTGGTTATCAGTCTCCTCGTTACATAAAACTAGCTCATAAAATCACATCGGAAACAGGAAAGCAGTTAAAGGCCCAAAAAAACCTGTATCTTGTAGGAACGGGAGGGCAAATGATGGATGATATTCAGATGATGGCAATGAGTTTTTATTATTACCAAGAAGTTAATCTGAAAACAGCTCGAGAATTGGTAGTCTATGTTGTTAGAGAATATTTGTCTTCCATTAACGGAAATAAAGAAATAAGACCGTATCTTCATGAGTATCCATTTACGGCGAAAAATGTAGAAATAAGGATTTTTGTATATAACCCTGATGGATCAGAGCTCCCTTCAGATAAAATTTATTGTATGGAATGCATTGATGGTCAGATTAAATATTATACTCGCTCCGATTATTGGAATCCGATGCTTGAGGAAACTTATGAAGAAGCATTAAAAGCAGTTTCTGAATGTTCAGAAAAAGTAACAACTAGCGAAGTAACAGCAAAGGATGGCGCAAAGGTGAATATAAAGGTAAGTAATCTTGAATATTCCATGTTTGAGATGAATGGGGAAGGTTTTAAGCCTTATGAGTTTTTGAATATTACTTCTAATTCATATGACGAAGTCCTCTATTTTCGGGTTAGAGCGGATGAAAATGGCAGCATTCTTCCTGTGGGACTTGCCCCGGCGGTAATAGGGAAATCGGGAGGTATATGCTACATCGATATATGGCGCGAAGAAGGAGCTATGCATGTTAAATTGCCATGGGGTACAGAAAAATTGAAAACCGGTCAGCTCTTAGAATAAAATGGAGGCGAAATGAGGTTATTGGGGCGCTCTGCAAGCCGGTCATTTGTGTGTTCTCTTTTTTGCATAGGCGTTTCCCATTGAATTTTTGCCTTCAATTATCTATCTTGAGATTTAGGTTTTTAAGAGGGATGGGGGATATGTCTCAAAAGAAAATTTGTCTAGCTAGCGATAATTGGACCCCAGCACACCCTCTGATCATCAAAGCCATCACTGAGGCAAATGAAGGCTATGCTTCTTCTTATGGTTCAGACGCCTGGACAGAAGAGGCTGGGGATCTGATTCAAAAGGCTTTTAAAAGTAAATCCAAAGTCTTTATTGTCCCGACAGGTACAGGAGCCAATATTTTTGCCCTTAGACTTTGCTCCAAAGCTTATGAATCGGTTATCTGTACGGATATTGCTCATATTCAATATCAGGAGTCCGGTGCAGCGGAAGCTTTAGTAGGATGTAAGCTACTCGCAGTGCCGAATAAAGAAGGCAAAATCACACCGGATGAAATAGTAAAAAAGCTAAAAAGAGAAAGAGCCTTTGGTAAACACTCTACATCTCCCCGTGTTCTATCTATCACTCAACCTACTGAGGTAGGCACAGTATATACTCTAGAGGAACTACGAATACTTGCGAAGTTATGCAAACAAGAAAATCTTCTGCTTCACATCGATGGCAGCCGTCTGTATAACGCAGCGGTTAGCTTAAATGCATCGCTACATGAAATTGTAGAAGCTGCACAGGTCGATATCCTATCTCTTGGAGGAACTAAAAATGGTTTAATGGGAGCAGAATCTCTAGTGATTTTTAATCAACATTTGCAAGAAGGCAGTGATCACTTGCAAAAGCAATTGCTGCAATTGCTTTCAAAAATGCGATATTTGTCAGCCCAGTATATTCCGTTTTTCAAGAATGATTTATGGCGTATGCTAGCTACTCAAGCAAATCAAAAAGCGCAAGAAATAGCCTCTATTATCAAGTCTACATCAGGTTTGTCTTTGAGTTATCCCGTCGAAACGAATCAGATTTTCTTTACAGCTCCAGCATCGTGGATTGCTCTTATCCAAGAAAAGATCTTTTGCTATCCTTGGGACTCTGAGAAAAATGAAATTCGCTTTATTGCCTCTTGGAATACTTCAGAACAAGATATCAAAGAGATACGATCCATCCTCTCCGAGATATCTAAACACTCAAAATAGAGGATTCTATGACAGATCTTCTTTATCTTGAGGATGCCTACCTTAAAGAAATGGAAGCAACTATTATTGAAGTTGCTAAAGAAGCGGAAGGACAACAGAGGTGGTTGCTTGTATTAGACAAAACTATCTTTTATCCAAGAGGTGGTGGGCAGGCAACGGATCAAGGATTTCTTTTTACAGATATTTGGAAAGGGAAAGTAAGCCAGGTTTTGCTCAAAGAGGGGAAGATTCTTCATTATGTTGAGGGGGATCAGCCTCCTCTTGTTGGAACCGTGGTGAGAGGAACTCTAGACTGGAATAGACGCTATCTTAATATGCGCCTTCATTCAGCTGGGCATGTTGTTGATTTTGCTCTCTACTTACTAGGCTACTCCCCATCTCCATTGATGCCTTTCAAAGGTGACCATGAGAAAAAACCAGTGATTTACTATCAAGGAACAATAGAAAAAGACTTTCAGGAAGAGCTTGAGAAAAAAGCTAATGAGCTTGTTGCTCAAGATTTGTCCTTTTCATTTCGTTTTGTGGATCATGAAGAGCTCGAGCGTGAAGCCATTTATCTTCAGCCTGGATTGCCAAAAAATAAACCTTTAAGACTTCTAACTCTGAAGGGAGTGGGCAGTGTGGCAGATGGCGGCACTCAGGTGAATAGCACCTCTGAGATTGGACAGATCTCCATTTTACCTATCGAGAAAAAAGATGGAGTTACTCTCGTTCGTTACCGAATCAACTAATACCATTCCTAAGATTGGAAGTGTGCTGGAGACTTGTGGATTACTAGACTTGCCGATTGTTCAATAGTTGTATTTTAGATTTCCTTTTAGTATTCTCAGCCTACAATTCGAAAACGGCACCTTGAAGCGCAGAGGGGAATATGGAGAAAAGAAAATTAGTGATCATCGGATCGGGACCTGCAGCCTATACCGCGGCTATTTATGCGGCAAGAGCGAACATTGCGCCCTTGGTATATGAAGGATTCTATTCTGGACCATCTGGCGGTCAGCTTATGACGACAACCGAAGTGGAAAATTATCCCGGGTTCCCCGAAGGGATCATGGGTCCTGATCTCATGATGAACTTCCGCAAGCAGGCAGAGAAGTTCGGGACGAGCTTTTTATCAGAAGATGTGAAGTCGTTGAAGCTGGAAGGTCATCCTTTTTATGTCCAAGGATCGAAAACCTCTGTTGAAACCTATGCCATCATTGTTGCTACGGGAGCGACAGCCAATCGGCTGGATGTTCCTGGTGCTCGAGAAGGGGAGCTTTGGCAGAAAGGGGTGACCGCTTGTGCTGTATGCGATGGAGCCGCTCCAATCTTCCGGGGAAAAGATCTCTATGTCATTGGAGGAGGGGATACAGCAGTAGAAGAAGCTATCTTTTTGACGAAGTTCGGTAAAAAAGTTTATCTAGTGCATCGCAGAGACCATTTGCGTGCATCAAAAATTATGAGCGAGCGTGCGTTGAATCACCCTAAAATTGAAGTCTTGTGGAACCAAGTGCTGGTCGAGGTAAAGGGAGATCAGATTGTAAGGTCTGTTATCTTAGAAAACGTTGCGACAAAAGAAAAAATAGAAAGAGAGGCTGGAGGCGTATTTTTTGCAATAGGTCATACTCCTAATACCGCCTTTTTACAAGGGCAGATCGCTCTACTTGGGAATGGTTATATCGATGTAAAGGCGGGAACGAGCTACACAAGTAAGGAAGGGGTATTTGCTGCGGGAGATGTTCAAGACCATGTATATAGACAAGCGGTTACGGCTGCAGGTTCTGGATGCATGGCGGCTTTAGATGCGGAAAGGTGGCTGTCAGAAAAAGGATGGATTTCTGGATGAAAAAGCTTGCGATAGCTTTCATAGGCCTTGCTTTCATAAGTGCAGTCGAAGCGCTGGATAGAAAACCTTGGTTTGGCGATGTATATGAATTTGAGCTTGACGCTTCATTTGCATATAGCTTTTACAGCACAATTAACCATGCTACAGTTCAGCCTCATGGCGTCTCTCGGAGTTATGTTCCTTTGGTTGGAATCGGCTTTGTTCCTAGTGAAAATATCTCTTTGGATATGGATATCGAATTTGCGAGGACCCCTATACAGAACTTTAGCTTTCGCAGCTTTGCGGCGCAGGGAAGGTTGCTGCTTTTAGATGACATTGCAGGAGATCCTTTGAGTTGGACGGTAGGAGTGGATATGCGTGGGGTATCGGGCAAGTCTGTTCGAGATGTCAACTCTCCTTATGCTTCTTATTTTAATGCACAGGTAAGTTCAGCGATCGGTAAGGAAATCTCTTCCGGAGATACCTGGGTTTTTCGCAGTTATCTATGGGGAGCTTTAGGACTTGCAAATCATGGAGCTCCTTGGGTAAATGCCTATTTTGCGATGGAGGGGAATTTACAAGACACACATCGCTTTACTCTATTTTCTGATGGATGTTTTGGTCTTGGTCATCGGTGCGAAGTGAATATTTTCGATTTTCATGGATGGGGTCCTTATCGCCATTTGTCAGTAGATATAGGGGCGCGGTATCAATACGTTTTTTCTTTGTGGGGGGCTTTGGGATTGCGATATGCATATCGGGTCTATGCTCGCACCTACCCGGAACGTTTGCAGCTATTTGAATTTTCTTATACGCTGCCATTTTCTCTTTTCTAGCTATCGGTGTTGACCCAAATGGCTACCGTTGAAACATAGAGTTGGCAGTGGCTGATCGAAATCAAAATCAAAGGGTTGTTTAGTTTCCGATTCAAAGTATCAGAAAGGTGAACGTGGGGCTTTCCTTGCGAGTCATTGAGAATTTCAATATCCAGCCAAGAAGCGTGTTCTCCAAAACCTGTACCTAGGGCTTTTACCACCGATTCTTTTGCAGAAAAACGGGCTGCAAAATGCGGGATTGGGTCTTTGTATTTTAAACAGTAATCCTGTTCCGGAATGGAAAATAGCTTAGTTAAAAAACGATATCCATGATGATCGAAGCTTTTTCTAATTCTTTCGATCTCAATGACGTCGTTGCCGATCCCTTTGATTGGTAGTTTACCGCTGTTCATCATATTCATCATCTCCGTGAAATTCAGAGGACAAGCTTTCATCGTCGCATGCATTGCAAAATACCATTCTTCCTGAAGAGGTATGCTTTACCGATAAGACTTGAGCATCGATCGTCTCTCCAATGCGCTTTCCCCCTCCATTGACAACGACCATTGTTCCGTCTTCTAGGTATCCAACGCCTTGTCTTGGTTCTTTTCCATATCGTTGGATTTTTATTTTGATGTACTCGCCTGCTTGCATAAGAGGTTTCAGGGCATTGGACAGCGAATGAAGGTTAATGACTTTGATCCCTTCGATTGAAGACATCTGGATCTTGGAAATATCAGCAGATAGGATATTAGCATCGATAAGACGAGCAAGCCTGAGCAATTTGCCTTGAGGGTCTTTGACTTCAGGGAAATCAGTATCATTGAAACGGAGATCGAGGGATTCTACTGTCTCGAGTTTTTTTATTACGTCGAGACATTTTTTTGCTCTGTTTCTATATAGCTCGTCCCCCATTTCCGACTGGGCATAGAGTTCTTTGATCAAGAACCGAGGAACCACAAGATGATGGTCTAAGATCCCTGTCGCTGTCAAGTCGATCAGCCTGGCATCCGCGAGCACGGAACTGTCTAAAAGTAGGTCTTTTTTCTTTTGAGAGGTAGGGGCAAATTTAATGAAAGGGATGCTGACGTATAATTCATCAGAGGCTTTTAAGGTGAGCAGGGTTCCGAGATAAGTTCCAAATAAGAAGAGAGAAATTTTTATCATTTCTAAGATCTGCGGCTGGACTATAATCGAGAGTGCGCTGATTTGCAGGATAGCCGTTAGCATGAGGACTAGAGCCTGACCCATCAAATAGCCTATAAAAATCCCTACAATCGCGATATTAAAGGATCTTAAATTGCATTTGCGGAAGAGAAAATCGCACCCAATTAAGAAAATCCCAAGCAAAGCTCCAAGAGAGACTCCGATGACTGATCTATATGCAAAAGTCCCTTCCGGTAAGGAGAGCGCATACATGACCATAAAAAAAAGACTGAGAAGGAAAAATAGGATTCTAAGGAAGGTTAGAGAAATGTTCATGCGCTCTCCTGAAAAATATTTTTTACAAAAAAAGTCTATTCATCCTTAACAACCATATTTAAAAGGAAATTGAATTTAAAATGCACGAGAATCATGCTAAAATGAGAGAACTTTTGGAGGATGCTTATGAAAGTTAGACACACAGCAGTGATTGTGGTGAGTGCGTTGAGTTGGCTTGCGATTGGAGTGTTTTTGTTGACAAAGGGGTTTTACCTTTTGTTACAGCCTACGACTTCGAGTTGTTTGTGGGAGAAACTCTCTTTTTTTTCAACACGACCAGAGGAAAAAGGCCTCATCTTGGTTTGTTTGGGGCTCATGATTGGATTTTTAAAAGGAAGGTTTGTTTTAAGTAAGACAGCCACTCGATTGATTGGCAGGTTGGAATCTTTTCCCAATCCATGTCCTATTGCGTTGATTTACCCCAAATATTATTGGATTCTTTTGCTCAGCATGGTGTTTTTAGGGGTTTCTTTGAAATGGCTGCCCATTCCTTTTGATTTCAAGGGAGTCATCGACGTGGCTATTGGTGCTGCATTGACGAATGGGGCTTCTTTTTATATAAGGCATCTACTGCTCAGGAAGAAGGTCTCGTGATTTACTTGTGATAATGCGATCCTTTGGCGATCTCTGTTGCGCGGTAAAGTTGTTCTAAAAGAACAAGCCGCGTAATTTGATGGGTGAACGTCAAAGGAGAAAGGCTTATACAGTGGGGGCTTTTCGATAGAAAATCTACGGGAAGCCCTTCCGCGCCGCCGATCACAAAGCAGATTCTAGATCCTGATTTTTCTAGATGATGGTGAATAAATCCGGAAAATTGTTCGCTTGTAAAAAGGGAAGCATTGGGGGAGAGGCTGATCCATGCCTTTTCCTTAGATACCTGTGTGATCAGTTGCGCATTATCCTTGACGATCACCCATTCAATTGACATAGTAGGGCGCAGTCTTTTTTCGTATTCCCGAAGAGCTTCTTGAAGCCAGGACTCTTTGGTTTTTCCAATAGTAAAAATTTTGACTTGGTACATGATATGATCTGTTATTTATATTGGGATCCTTCTAGGGAAATGTTTTCTTTTCATTTGCCTTGGATTGATCGGCCTATTCTATGGTACGGATTCTTTTTTGCCGTGGGATTTTGCCTTGGATATTGGGTTTTGATTCACTTGCTCCAAAAAATGATTAGGCTTCACTTCCCTTTTACTCTCCATGATATCAAAACAGAAGATGGATGGCTACAGCGATGCCGAAAATATGGTTCTCAAGAAGAGTCTCAGAAAGCCAGAATATCTGCTAAAATAGCCAAGCAAATCCAAGAAAAAAAAGGGAAGCAAGCATTAGTAGATATTTGTAATCAGATAGTGGAGTTAGAAAAAGTAGACAGGGAATTTTTATCTACTATGTTCCCAGAGCATCTTCTTTTTTCTAAACAGGTGGCTCATCAGATTGCAGAGAAACTCTCAATCTATGTTGTTTTAGGGACAATTATCGGGGCTCGCTTGGGAGATGTCTTGTTCTATCAGGATCTGCAGAAAATTCTTGAAGACCCTTTTTCTGTTTTTAGAGTATGGGAAGGGGGGCTAGCTAGCCATGGCGGAGCTGTAGGGATTCTTGCGGCCCTTTTCTTTTTTTCTCAAAGTCTTCGTAAGCAATATCCTTATTTGACCTATCTTCGTTTATTGGATCTGATAGCGATCCCTGCTGCTTTAGCAGGTAGTTTGATTCGGATAGGAAACTTTTTTAACCAGGAAATCTTAGGAACGCTTAGCAGTCTTCCTTGGGCTGTTGTATTTGGTCATTCTGCCGATGGGAGTCCTCCTGCACCAAGACACCCAGTTCAGATCTATGAAGCGCTCTTTTATATGCTTGTCTTTGCGGTCTTATGGCGCTTTAAAGAGAAGCTTTTATCTCGGCAGGGAGCTCTTTTGGGGTTATTTCTTGTTTTAGTATTTGGATTTCGTTTAGGCATTGAATTTTTTAAGACAGAGCAAAGTGTACATACAGGATTAATTTTCACAATGGGGCAGTATTTAAGTCTTCCCTTTATCTTCCTGGGCTTCTTTTTGCTCTATAGACGGATTAGAGACTGACTCTATTTGGACTTTTGAAAAGCTTCTTGCTCAAGTGAGGAGAGTTCTTCATCTGTAAGCTTGGTTTCGACAAGTTCAATAGGAACGCCTTGCTCTTCGATCATTGCCACGCGGTATCCTTTTAAAGGACTATAGGGACCAAAAAGAATTTTTGCCCCTTTAATTTCGGCATCCAAATCATCTACTTGAAAAGCGATGTGAGGAACTTGTGTGACAAGCTCGGGAAGTCCGTGTCCTTCAGGGAAACGGTGCCATTGAATATGCCACTTGTTTCCTTCGAATGGCGTCGAGTAAAATTTAAAACCTTGTGTTTCTACTAAGGTTTCATCAGATCGTTTTTCTTGGGTCGGAATGCCGTAGTGATGGTATTTGCGCATTGCCTTTTCCTCTTATATGTTACCTCTAATGATACCTTTTCGTATCTATCCGTCAAGATACAATCTGACTGCATAGATTCGGATCGAAAGGCAGCA
Source organism: uncultured Chlamydiae bacterium (assembly GCA_945952445.1). Classification (GTDB taxonomy): domain Bacteria; phylum Chlamydiota; class Chlamydiia; order Chlamydiales; family Rhabdochlamydiaceae; genus CAMFIG01. The sequence goes on along the minus strand of CAMFIG010000018.1, from coordinate 9,710 downwards.
AGGGAAGGCATTTTTTACAGATTTCTTCTAGTTTGTGTAAAAGAGTGTTTGGATCTTGATATTGGAGACGCAGAAAAACAAGATGCCATTTTAAAAAACGCTCTAAGGAAGATTCCTGAGAGTGGGCAAACTGATTAAACCACATGTATTTGTACAAGATCCAGGCATGGCTGCTGAGTTGCGCCATATAAAGAGTAAGGCTGGGGTGTGTTTTGAGGTATTCTAAGCACACCTCGTTGACGAATATAGAATGATTTTGAGGGGTAGTCTTTAGCGCTTCCCATTTTTTTCGGATGATCTTTGCCAGAGGATTTTCTATGTCGAGGCGAATGGAACGGCATAGCATATCTCCTTGAATTGACCAAATGCGGATCTTTTTGTCAATGTCGCCCCATTTTTTTGTCTCGGTAAGCTCCTTGATTTTTTGGAAGAACTGTACGGTCTCATAGATAATACTAGCAAACCCTTTGTCGGGATCTTCGAGTAAGGTGTGAGCGATCTCTTCTTCGATTTTTTGTCCTATTCGATAGGGGAGCCTTTCTAGGAAACCTTCTGTTTCACTGAGGATCTTCCAAATAACGATTTCGAGGATCTCTTTTTCTTTTCCATTGAGCCAGGGAAGCCGTTGTGTTTCTCGATAGGCTTCTGAGATACTTAAGATTGCGTCCTCTAAAGACAATGTATGGTTTTCAGTTTTTAGCAAGAGCAGTTCTGCAGAGATAAAGGCATATACTGACTGGCAGAGAACAGGCCTTGGATGTTGTGTTAGATATACAGCAGAAATAGCGTCTTGAAGTAGTTCTGGGGCGATATCTTTAGGAAGTTGGCTTGCTAGCGTATATAAGGCGATGATCCTTCGTACGAGGTCAGATCGTTGAACTCCCGCTGTCGCTAATTGATATAAAGAGCTATGTTTTCGGATGAAATCGCAAACGGCTTGTTTTTGATCTGCAAAAAAGAGGATGTGAAAAGGGGAGGTGGCATAGAGTTTTTCAGCTAAGATCGCCGATGCATTGCAGGTGATTTTGTCTGTAGAGGAAAAATCGGGTAAGTCGTGAAGTGCTTGGAGGGATTCTTTGGTTTTGTGTTCTAGTTCATGGAACCCCAGCAGAGGTTCTTTGGCGGTGATTTGCAACATCGTTTTGACAATTAGCTTGTCAAGTTTATCAAATTCATCGTAAGGGCTTTTGTGCTTCTGCAAAGAAGAAGGCTGCAAAAGGTGTTTTTGGACGGACCATATAGTGTGGGCTAGCACATCCAGTTTAGGTCTGACGCCATCCATAATTGCAATGCATTCGCTCATTTTTGAAGCAAGCTGTTGAGCATACTGATGAGGGGCGAGAAAAGATGCTGTTTTTTGTTGGATGTATTGCTTGAGATTTTCCTGGATGAAAAAGTGGATGTTGAGCTTCCCGTCTTTCCCGATAGCTTCTGATTTGCCCTGGATTTGTTGGGTGTAGTGTTGGATTTTTTCCCAGATTTTTTTTAATGCAGCAACACCGAGGCGATATTGTGGGAATTTCTTTTGGAATTCAGGGGTAATCTTTTTTAGAAGCTCTTCTTGGATCTTGTGAGACCAAGATTTTCCATTAGCAGAGCTTTGCATCTCCTCTTTGATTTTTTCGGAAAGAAAAAGACTTAAGTCAGAATAGGGATCATGAAAGTCTGGAGTTTCGTCAACAGAGTGCAGATATCCTTGAATTGATGCATCGTCATCTTTTTTTCGAAAAGAGCCGGAAACAGAGGAAGATAGCAGTCCAAATTGCGAGGAATGAGACCAGAAGCTGTCGGAAAAAGACTCTGCAGTTGCTTTCTTTGCCATTCTGTTTTTTTTCTGCTAGAAGTTGTTAAAAAAAAATTTATGCGCGTAGTTTACTGTCTAACGCAAAACAGCTTTTTTTGTCTAATTATTTTTTTATAAAAAAAAGAGGATTCAATGATTGAGCCTATGCAATTTTTTTTGAAAAAAACTCAACAGAAGCAAGAAGTCCGCAACTTAAAATTGAATTGACTAATGCGATTAAGAAAGATTTAAAAAAATATAAACACCAAAGGAAATGCTTCTTGAGCTGCAGCGAATTATTGAGTCCCTGATTCATGAAAAGAGTTTACCAACAAAGCATCGAGATCATAATTTGACTGGTAATTGGATTGATCATAGAGAATGTCATCTGAGAAATGATGTGTTATTAATTTATAAAATCGAAGATGATATTTTATTTTCAACCAGGGTTGGTTCTCATTCTGAACTTTTTTAATCTCTCAAATTAACATCCTAAATGAGCGATGCAGGAAATTTCTATCAGAGCATCGAGAGGGAGCTTTGCGACTTGCATAGCCTGTCTTGCAGGGAGGACGCTAGATTGGACCCTTTGAGAATAAATAGCATTTACAGCGGCAAAATCTTGCATATCTTTCAGGTAGACCTCCATTTTGACAACATGCGAAAAGTTTAAGTTTTTTGCTTGCAAAATGGCCTCCAGATTGTCGAAGACCTGAGTGGTTTGTTTTTCAATTGTTTTTTCGACGAGTGTTCCGGTTTTAGGGTCTACGGGGATCTGTCCGGAGATAAAGAGAAAAGAGCCGGCTGCAACAGCTTGAGAATAAGGTCCTATGGCTTTTGGAGCTTGTTCTGTTTCTATTTTTTCGATCATAAAGGTCCCTTGAGGTTTTTTCGAAGCTTATAAGGAGAAAATCGGTTTTTTTCAATAAAAATGAAGAGTATATCTTGAGGTATTTGAGCTTTAATGGAGTTTTTTTGCAATTTTCCTTGAGGATATATTTCTTTGTTCGAATAATCTCTTGCAACTTGTTATCCATGAAAAGGAGGATTTTTATGAATCAAATCACAATCGCAGGGCACTTAGGTGCAGATCCTGAAGTTCGTTTTACCTCATCCGGAAAAAAGGTGACTACTCTTCGAGTGGCTGCCAGAGCGAGAAAGGATGAAACAATTTGGTGGAAAGTCTCCGCTTGGGGAGAGCAGTTTGACAAGATGATCCCCTATTTTAAAAAGGGCAGCCCGATCATCGTGCAGGGAGAATTAAACGTGCCAGAGATCTTTACAGACAGAGAAGGAAAACATCAGATTTCTATGAGCATTACCGCTCTGAATCTATTGTTTAGTCCGTTTGGGAAACCAGATTCTCATTCTTCGGACAATGTAGGATCTGATATGTCTATGGCAAGTAGCCCTGCGAGCGCATCGCTTGGGCAAGGCAAAGTAGATATGACATTTTCTGACGAAGAAATCCCATTTTAAGGAGCTGCCATGCAATTGCTAAGAGTAGATCGGACTCGAGAAGGAGATAGCGCAGATGTGATTCTTTATCCTTTCTGGGAAGAGAAAAAAAAGGCAGTGCCTGCTTTTCCAAAACCAAAGAAGGAATACGTTCTTTCTTCTTCATTGCAAGAGGACTTTTCTGGGAAAGCGCTTGAGCATGTCTTGGTATATCCAAGCGAGTCAGGAGCCAAGAGGATTTTCCTATTGGGCCTCGGCGATAAAAAGGAATGTTCTCTTGAGGGGATCCGCAAGGCATTTGCCATGGCTGTACAGGTGCTGCGCAAGAAAAAACTAAAAAATGTACAGGTGTTTTTGCCGGAAAACATCACCCAAGAGAAGTTTTCAGCCCTTATAGATGGGCTTTTGATGGCCAATTACACTTACGATGAGCTTAAGAGAGAGACTCGTAAAGAGGCTTCTTTTTTACTGGAAAAGATACAGCTTGTGGGTGGAACGAAAGAATTGGATGCAATTGTGAAAAAGCACCAAGCTCTTATAGAAGCTGTCAATATGGCTCGAGACCTTGTCAATGGAAATGCGGATGAAGTAGAGGCTAGCCATCTAGCCTCCGTTGCAACGAATTTAGCAAAAAAACATGCCTCTTTAGAAGTGAAAATACTGCGAAAAAAAGAGCTGGAAAAAGAAAAGATGGGGCTGCTTTTGGCAGTCAATCGCGCGGCTGTTCAGGAGCCTGCATTGATTGTTTTGCGGTATGAGGGCGATCCTAAAAGCAAAGATTGGACTGCTGTCGTCGGAAAGGGGATTACCTATGACACGGGAGGTCTTAATCTTAAGCCGACCGGGAGCATGGAAACCATGAAATGCGACATGGGTGGGGCTGCGAGTGTTCTTGGCCTTATCCAAGCTTGCACTGCTTTAAAAATAAAAAGAAATGTTCTTGGTGTGATAGCTTCTGCAGAAAATGCTGTAGGCCCTTTAAGCTATAAGCCGGGCGATGTATATATTTCTCATAGCGGAAAAAGCGTCGAGATTTCTAATACGGATGCTGAAGGACGTCTTGTTCTTGCTGATGCGCTGTCTTATGTTCAAAAACATTACAAGCCGGATCGGATTGTGGATTTAGCCACTTTGACAGGAGGGATTGTGATCGCTTTGGGAGAAGAAGCCTGTGGTCTTTTCTCGAATCATCCCAAGATTGCCTCACAACTGAAGCTCGCTTCAGAAAACACCGGTGAGCGTATATGGGAAATGCCTTTATACCAAGAATACAAAGACGCATTAAAATCACCGATTGCGGATATCAAGAACTCGTCCGGAAGAAAAGCCTCTTCTGGAACGGGCGCTGCATTTTTAAGCTTATTTATTGAGAAAGAAACTCCTTGGGCGCACCTAGATATAGCAGGGACTGCTTATCTTTCTGAAACAACACCATACCATCCGACTCTAGCCACGGGATTCGGGGTTAAGTTGTTATATGCATTCTTAGAGAACTTGTCGTGAAGTTTCGGGTTTCTGGAAAAGAACAGGGATCTACGCTCCTTGCCATACTCAAAGAGCATTGTAAGGAGCTTGGATCTGTAAAAAAAATCAAAAGAGCCATTGATGCAAAATGCTGTAAGGTCAATGGGAGAGTTGAATTCATTTCTTCACATCGGCTGAAAGAAGGCGATGTCGTCGAGTTAGTCTGGGATCTATTTCTCTCTAAGGAACAATCTTTTTCTACTCTAGCTGTTTTATATGAAGATGCAGAGTATGCGATTGTGAATAAGCCCCCTGGTGTTATTTGCACAAATGAACATTTTCGTAGACTTCTTCCCTCTAATGCAAAGAACTATTTACTCGTCCATCGGCTCGATAAGGAGACAAGCGGGTTAGTTCTTATGGCAAAGAACCAGAAAGCTTGGGATCTTGCCAAAGGGTTGTTTGTTGAAAAGTCTATTCATAAGCTCTACTTGGCTCTTGTAGATGGGAAAGTAGAAGGAAAAGAGGGGTGTATAGATAACTTCTTAGGGAAAAAAGGGTCTTATTCTGGCCAAACTCTTTATGGCAAGGTTCCTCCATCCTTAGGGATGAGAGCGATTACAAAGTGGAAGTATCTGGGAGGGACAAAAGACCGGTCTCTATTATTATGTGAACCGGTTACGGGTAGGACCCACCAGATCCGAGTTCATTGTAGTGAAATGGGACATCCCATATTGGGAGACTTTCAATATGGTAAGAGATTTGTCAGTGGATTGCACCCTCCAAGGCACCTATTACATGCCTGGAAGCTTTCATTTTCTCATCCTCTCTTACACCACATGGTTGTCGTAGAAGCTCCGATTCCGGAGGACTTTCAACGATTTTTAAACGAGATTCCCCTCGATGCGCTCTAAAGTGCTATTTTTTATCGGCATTGCATGCTGCGGATTTTCTCAAGAAGCTCCTCTTCGAGCTTCTTTTAATCTTTTGCGTTGGGAGGCAAGAGAAAATGGTTTGGCTTACGCTATCCAAGGCGGGAATGTGAAAAATCCACAGATGGAGCCAAATTGGGGGTTTCGGTGTGGGATTGGAGCGCAGCTTCCTAAGGATCAATGGGGAGTTGATCTGATAGCTACTCATTTTCACGCAAGGGCTCCTGTTAGCGCAAAAACAAAAGAAGAGAAGGTCTTATATCCTGTTTGGAATTATCCTTTAGAGGAGGGATATGTTGATGAAGCAAAAGGAAGGTGGCGTCTGCATATGGGCGCTTTAGATCTTTTGCTCTCTAGATGCTGTCAGATCAGCGATTATTTTTTCCTTGCCCCCTTTGCAGGACTCAAGGGCGCTATTTTAAGACAGAAGTATCAGATTGCATACCAAGGAGGGTCCCTCTTTCCCCAATCTTCTGACCAAGTAAGTATGAAAAATAAGAGCTTTTCGGGCGGGCCTAAGATTGGGCTTGAAATGGATTGGAATATCTTGTCTTGGCTTTGCTTTTCTGCAAAAGGAGCCGTCTCATTTCTTTATGGATATTTTTACATTCATGAATCAGATCATGCAAAAATAGGAGTCAAAGATCGCTTTGAAGTGCATGAGAGGTTGCATATAACTACATTGTGCAGTGAAGCCTTATTGGGTTTGAAGATCTTTTGGAAAAATTTTTCTTTCCAGATGGGATGGGAGCAGCAGATCTTTTTTGATCAAAGCCAATGGTTGCGTTTTACAGCTCCTTTTAAGAATTCACTCATTTGCAATCCTCAAAACCTCACGTTGCAAGGATGGGTTCTTGGTGTTAGCGGAAAGTTTTAAATGACGAAATTTCTAGAAGCGTGATACACTAGTCCTTTTTTTAATAAGTTATGAATTCTTTTTTTATTATTAAAACTTCAGCGATCGGAGATGTGATACAGACATTTCCCGTCCTAGAGTATTTGCGGCGGAAGTTTCCCTCTTCCCGTATTGATTGGCTAGTTGAAAAAAACTGCAGCGCGCTTGTGGCTTCCCATCCTATGGTAAGCCGGGTGGTCTCTGTCGATGCAAAAGGGTGGAAGAAAAAGATGTTTTCTCGACAGACCCGTCAAGAAATACAGGAATATCGTTCTTCCATGAAACAGGTGAAGTACGATGTGGTATTTGACTTCCAAGCAAATACGAAATCTGGCTTTTTAAGTTCTTGCGTCCAGGCAGAGAAAAAAGTTGGGTTTGACAGCAAGGGTGTTGCTGAATGGCCAAATCTCCTCTTTACGACAGATCGGTTTTCTCGAAGAGAAGAGGAGAATATTCGAAGTCAGTATTTAGGGCTTGTGAAGAGCTTTTTTTCAGAACAAGAGGAAGAGTTTTTTTCGCCTATTCGATTGAAAATCACAGAACAAGAAGAAATGCGAAAATCGGAGTGGATCGGATCCCTGCAGAAAAAGCCTTTGCGTTTGATGATAACTTTTGGTTCAAAATGGCCGAACAAACAGCTCTCTTTCGATCTATGGAAAGGATTTTTAGAGGAGATTGCCAAACAATGGGATGTTTATTTCTTCTTTGTTTTTGGAGGTGTTGAAGAACGTGGTTTTGCAGAAAAGCTCTCTTCTTTTTTTCCGGAAACCAGTCAATGCATAGGGGATATGAGTTTGCCATTTTGGCAGTCTTTGATGTATGAAATGGATGGCGTACTCTCGGTGGATTCGGCGGCATTGCATCTATGTGGCACGACGACAACGCCTTCTTTTAGCATCTTTGGGCCCTCTTTATCGTCTGTCTATCGTCCCTTAGGAATGCAGCACTGCAGCATACAAGGAGAATGCCCCTATGGTATGCGTTTTTCCAGCAGATGCCCTATCTTACGCAGCTGTAAATTGCCTCGGTGTATGCGCGATTTGCGAGTAGAACAGCTTATGCGCCGCTTTAGCGTCTGGGCGGATGAGAATCTAACAAGCCGAGTATCAAACTAAAATCGATGTGTTTTTCCACAACGTTGATTGCTTCTTTGATTTTTTCTCCATCTTCTTGACGGATCTTGGCTGTCGACGAGTTAATTTTCTCTAAGACATCATAGCTATGCAGCGGAGCATAGAGAGTCGGGATGTCTGCTTTTTTTAGCTCTTCTATGATAAAATGACGGGGAGGCAGATCTCCCGTCACAATCATTCCAATGTGCAATGGTTGTTTAGAGGAAGCAACCTCCCAGTATTTCGATAGTGTCGCTAAGATAATATCTTCTCGGTTGGCTGGTGTGATGAGCAGTTGATCAGATGCGATCGTCTCTCGATACAGTTCTACGGAGGTGGCAATCAGCCTTATATGAGAAAAATGGGATAATTTTTTTTCTTCTCCGGCAATGATGGTTCCTTGGAGCAGGATTTCAAAATCTCGAAAGGAGGGGGTTTCTAAGAGGGGATCATGCGGGATGCAGCCGATTAAGGGAAGATCCCATCTAGAAAGAGCTTTTTGCATGTAATGCTGGATCATAGAGCGTTTTTCCGGCTTAACTCGATTAAGAATGACCCCAAGAATTGGCACATCATGGTGTTTGCAAAGGATTCGGTTGGCATTCAGTTCATCAAAAGCAGAGCCAAGGCCTCCTGAAGCTATCAGAATCATGGGAAGGCCAAGATGTTTGGCAACCTCAGCATTGTTAAGCCCAATGATTGAGCCCACGCCGACGTGGCCAGTTCCTTCTACGACAATGAGCTCTTGTTTTAACCTCTGATAGCTTTGTTGGATTTTTTGTATAAGATCTTGAGTGTGGATCTTTCCATCGAGAAAGTCTTTAGTAAATCCTTTGGGAATGATTACAGGGCTCATGTCGGTGTAAGAGTCTTGGATATGGAAGTGTTCTTTGACGAGGACAACGTCTTTGTCTACATGAAGATGCGGTTTGATTTCGATATGTTCTTGCCCCACGGGTTTCATGTATCCTACGGGCTTTGTATATCTGCCAAGCCCTGCCAGCAACCCTAAGCAAAGGGTTGTTTTTCCTATATTCTGTCCTGTAGAAGCAACAAAAAATCCTCGATTTGGCATGCAATTCCTTCCGGTGTTTCTGTTCTATGGTATGCAGAGTTTTTCTGAAAAAGTCTCTGTTTTTTTGCTGAACTCTGAGAGAAAATGAGAGAATTGCTTTTCTTGCAAAGAACGATGGATCTGAAGTAATGTTTTTGGCTGTACAATCACTTGATAAGGAGGAATTCATGGTTTGTAGGACCGGCCGTATTTTCATGCACCCATCGGAAATAGGCTTTGCTCAGCCTAAGTACTTTCACTGTGTGTCAGAAGGCCTGCTTTCTCGGATCGGTTTTGTTGCCGTTCGATGTATACAAGTTGAGCCTTTTGCTCAAGCGCGCAATCCCTCCTATAAGTTGACTGCAGACTGCGGACCTTATGGTGTATTGCACACTTCAGCGCAGCTACCCCTAAATTATCCATTAAAGCAGATGCTGATTGGAAAGACTATGATAGCTGTGCTCAACCTGGGTGTTAGGAAAATTGCAGGATTTTCTTCTGAATTTCTGGTTGTTGGATTTCCGGGATTGGAAGGCCGAGTGCACTTATTAAATGTTCGAGGGAAATCTGTGGATCCAGGAGAACACCTCACCTGTACAGCCAGAGAATTTCCGGTAAAAATTCCCTTCTCTGACTTTCACCGTGCAGATATTCGCGCTGCTACTGTTGAAAAAATCTACAAGGGCGTACGTGGCAACCATTTCTCGAAGCCTATTTCTTTACTTGTTGCTAACTTAGGCGAGCTTGGGTATCGACATGTTATGTTAGAGGACCTAGATGAAGATCTAATGGGAACTCAGGTAGCTGTCATTGTCAATTTGGCAGGGACAATTTTGACTCCTGAATATTCTAAAGTTCTTTCTATCAAAGCTCAGGGAAAGACAGTGCCTTTAGGAGTCGATGGAGTTGTTGCTAATGGAGCTCGCTTGTTTTAGAGAATTGCTTTCTAAGAGTTCTCTCAATGCTGTCAACTTAAGCATTAACACACCCGAGGCATAGGAAAGAATCGCTT
>CAMFIG010000017.1 GCA_945952445.1 uncultured Chlamydiae bacterium | reverse complement strand
AAAAACATGACCTGAGAGCTAATAATCCTATTGCGCGCAATTAGAGAACAAAGCCGTTCTGTTTTATTCTGATAGAATCTTAAGAAAAAGATCATTTACATAATAAACGTCGCGACCCATTTTGAAACCCTTAAGGATGCCAATTTGTTCGAGTTCTTTTAGATAGACAGAAGCGGTTTGTCTTTTCGCGATCCCAGTTTCTTCAAGGAATTTAATTTTGCAATAAGGAGATTGGAACAAAATTTCGATTAAATCCTTTGAATAAATTCGAGGCAATTTAGTTCGAACTTTTTCAGCAGTATCTTGAATTAGATTGTGAATATGTAATATCTTTTCTCTGGTGATGATTGCAGTTTCCTCAAGACCTTGTAGGATATAAAGAACCCAGGATTCCCAGGCATTTGATTCTGTCACCTGTTGTAATCCGTTATAATACGCTGTCTTATTTGCTATAATATACTGAGATAAATAAAGAATAGGAAGGTCTAACAATTGCTTGTCAACCAAGTATAGGATATTCAGAATCCTTCCTGTTCGTCCATTCCCATCATGAAATGGGTGGATGGCTTCAAATTGATAATGCATGACAGCCATCTTTATGAGTGGATCTAAGGAAGATTCTGTATGCATAAAAAGTTCGAGGTTGGATAATTTTTTTCTTATTACATATTCGCCTTCAGGTGGTGAATATTTTACTTCGCCCCTGGGATTGACTAGCTTTGTGCCTGGTAAATTTCGTATTCCTTGGGTTGAATTTTTAAGTATCTCCACTAACTCAAGAAATAAAGGAGTGGTTAGAAGTCTTTTTTTTTGCGTTATGGCATGATACCCATACCAAAGAGCATCCTTATAATGGAGAACCTCTTTCGTTTGGGGTTCCATCGAAATATTGCTATCTGCAAACGCTTTATAGAGCTCATCATTTGTGGTTACAATGTTCTCGATTTCAGACGACAGTTTTGCTTCCGAAAGACCCAATGCTTGGATCAGAATTGCCTGGTTTGGGATTAAGAGGCCTGAAATTTTTAATTCGGCGATTGCTTTATTAGCACGGATAGCCATTTTTAGGATCGGAACCGTTTCCAGGTCTGTTCTAGGGGGGAGATCTGGTAAATTATTGTAGGGAGAAGAGCGGTCAAAATTCATGTTGGAAGGCTCCTTATGTTTACGAAATCGACAGATTTATAAAATATGTCGAAATTGTCATTTTTTTTCGACATATTATTTATTTTCGTTTAAGATCTTTAAAGTGAGAAGTTTGCAACTTCAGCCTATCAGTTGAATTGATGGATTTTTTATTTTAAAGGTTTTTACTGCAGTTCCATCCAGTGAAGTAGCGAGACAATTGCATAATTGAGCTTTACGCAGCGGAATTTTTCGGTCAGAATTTTTAGTGGATTTTGTCTACGAAAAAGGCTCGGATTTTTCCGAGCCTTTTGGTTTTGGAGGTGGAGAAACGTATTCAGAACTTTTGACTGGATGCAAGTTTATCAGGCTCTTCAGAAATTTCAGACCATGAGTTATATTAGAACATCAGCGCTAGCGAATCTCATTTCAAAAGTGGAAAACGAACATCCTTCGACTACCCGGGCTTTTTCATCAAGCATTGCCTTTTGAATTTCTATGAATTCTTGTTTATCCCTTTTCTTCCCGCCAGGCTCGAACATGTGTCTGTCCAGATGATGAACTGGGATGTTTAAGATTTTACCAAGCTTAGAGGCAAATGTAGACTTTCCACTTCCAGGGAGACCGATCAGTGCAAACTTTTTGGGATGAGTATTTTTCATGACTGCTTGCTCTTAAGGACTTTGAGGGCCATAACATTCTATCTTGTAACGCAGTTAAATTCTTCTTCAAATTGTCCAATCGTTTTTAGAATTAATTCCCATGAGGGAATCTCTCTGAAAAGCATGGACTCCATCCGTAGGTAATCTCTTTGAAGTTCCTTCAAAACATGAGAAGGTGGAATAAGTTTTAAAGTTCCTCTCCTGGCAGTGCCATAGTTTGCCCAACCTGATGCAAAATAAATGCTTTTGTGATTGGCTACTCTTTCAAGTAAGAATGACTCTTCAAGGGCTTTTTCCTTTATCGGAGAGTTGAGTAATCGGAAAAAATCGTAGAAGTGCCTGGAAATACGTGAAGGAATTCTTTTATCTGCAGGTAAATGAACATATTGATGCAGGATAGTCGCTTTCTCCCAAAACGTTCTTTCAACATTCAGTACACGAATCTTGGTTTCCGTCTCGTGGATTTTTTCCCTTAAAGCTTCTTTGGTATAGCTATAAATGATATGGTCGCTGACAGGCCAATGTTCTGATCTAGCACCGATCTCTATTTTCACAATAGGTCGGATGTAGTCCGTATTTGATTTCTTGCTTTGGTATTCAAATAATAACGTTTGGAAATCAGGGTCATCTGAATCGGAAAAGAGTTGCCATCCCCTATTGGTTCCAAGCTTTGCGCTGATCGCGGTCGTTAACTCATGTAACATGTCATTTTGTATATAGTTAGCGCAAGCTTGGGAGAGATTTTCAATAATGAGGTTTTGTTTCTTCTTGGAGGGTGCGTTTTCGGGATTGTTGGGACTTCCAAAGCCGAAAAACTCTCGTTCAATGGAGAGATCAATATCTTCGGAAAATCGATCAATCAATCTGTATACTTTTGAAAGAGAAGTCCCTCCTTTAAAAGTAAGATAGGGTCTCACTTTTTCTAATGAAAACAACCTTCCTAAAATCCATACAACCCAAAAGTCTTTTTCGATAATCTCAAAAGGCATTTTTTGAATATCGGCAGCAGTTCGAAAGAAAAGTTCTCGCTCATCTTGAGTTAAAAGATGGATTTCATTCATGGCTTAAGCTCCATTATTTCAAAAACAAGAGCTCGTATCCAAGCTGGAGCGAATTTCATGTTCTTTTTAATTTCCTCTTTAGGGGAGTCTTCAAGGAATTTTGCGATTTGTAGGCGTGCTTTTTGATCGATATGATCTTTTCCTAAATTTTTCAAAGCTTGAATTAATAGTCCTTCTCTAGTTCCAGCGGAAAGCATGTTTTTCTTGGTCGTTTTTTTGAAGATTATTTCTTGATTGCCAATCTTGACTTTTTTGGAAGCAGCTTCAGTTAGAAATATAATTCGACCAGGAACTTGCGTGGAAAGGCCAACTAAATTCGCTGCGTGGGCACCTGCAGGTTGAATAAGCACCCCGTCTTTTTCTGCAATCGCCTTTGCCACTTCATTTAAATCGGGAGGAATAACACCTAATGTGTCGTGTTTCTTAGGATAATCATAAAGACCTCTAGCAAGTCTTCGTATGAATTTTTGTTTTTCAAGTTGTGATAATGCTTTCCTAATGGATGCGTCGCTTCCTAGGTCTGAAAAATGAAATGGCGTAAAGCACCAACCAGGGCCATGCTCGGTGATTCTATTTTTTATTGTTGTTTCAGCACTATGACGCATTCGGATTAGCCTCTGTTTTTCACAAAAACTAGCATGTTTTTGTGAAATTAGCAATAAGAAAACCATGGATTTCACAAATACAGGCTGTTTTTTGTGAAAAATGCTGGTTCTTGGTTGGCCAACATCTTGTTGGCTAAATGGGTAAGAAATCGCAGAATTTTACTGCAGTTTAATCCAGTCTACTGCGTAAAATTTGCGTAATTTGGCTTTACGCAGTCGAATTTTTCGGTATGAATTTTGTGTTGTATGTCACTAAAAACAAAAGGCTTCAGTCGTGAAACTGAAGCCTTAATTTTGATTGGAGGTGGAGAGACGCATTCAGAACTTTTTCCTGGAGAGGTTTTCCCGTTTCAGCTACGATTTTTTCTAAAAAATTAAATGCAAAGGAAGTGGTTTATGTCTAATGGAGAGCTTATTCTCTATACCACTGAGGACGGGAAGACCGCGATTCATCTCAAAGCTGAAGGAGAGACAGTTTGGTTGACGCAGATGGAGCTCGCCGACCTGTTTCAAACAACTAAGCAAAATATCAGCCTGCATATCAAGAACATACTTTCAACTAACGAATTGTCAGAAGCAGTAGTCAAGGATAACTTGACAACTGCCGCGGATGGCAAGCGCTATAAGACTAAGCTATACAATCTCAGTATGATCCTTGCAATTGGCTATAGAGTGGAATCCCAAAGAGGTGTCCAGTTTCGTAGGTGGGCCACTATTCATTTACAGGAGTACCTAGTAAAGGGCTTTGTGATGGATGATGCTCGCTTAAAAGAACCGAAGCCGTGGGACTATTTCGATGAGTGGTTGGAGAGGATTCGTGAGATTCGGGCTTCAGAAAAGCGGTTCTACCAAAAAGTGCGGGATATTTATGCGACAGCCGTCGACTATGATCCCAAGAGTGAGCAGGCTCAACTTTTCTTTAAGAAGGTGCAAAATAAGATGCTTTGGGCGACGACACATCGGACGGCAGCGGAACTTATTGTTGAGCGTGCTAACCCAGATCTGCCAAATATGGGTCTTAAGAGTTGGAAAGGGGGGCGGGTTCGTCAGCAGGATGTGACTATTGCAAAAAACTATCTTGACCACCCTGAAATAGAAGAGCTAAATCGGATTGTTGTCATGTATCTTGATCATGCCGAAGATCAGGCTAGACGACGCAAGGCGATGACAATGGCAGAATGGGAAGAAAAATTGGACGCATTTTTGATTTTTAAGGAGAGAGATCTGCTCGATCACGCTGGTAAAATTTCGGCTCAAGTTGCTGAAAAGTTGGCTTTGGATTGCTATGAGGTGTTTGACGAGAAAAGACGAGAAGTTGAAAAGCAAATCGCCGATGATGCAGATCGAGCTGTATTAAAAGAATTGCAAGCCATATCCCAATCAGCAGAAGCCCTGGTGAAAAATACATAAGGGAGAGTCCCTGGTTATTCACAGCTCTCTTTTAAGAAAATTTGCACGAATATTGGCTGTCAGTTTATCGTTGCTTCTTTATGTATAAAATACAGGTGCCAAGGCTAAGCGAATATGAGCGTATTTGAAAAAATAGTTAAACTTTTGCAATCTCACAATATTCAATTTCGAGAGTGTAGGCATGAGGCAGAAGGTAGATGTGAGGTTATTTCGAAAATTCGAGGCAATGAGTTGAGCCAGGCTATGAAGGCTATGGTTATCATGGCTAAGCTAAATAAGAAAGATAGAAAATATTATCTCGCAGTACTTCCTGGAGATCAATCTTTAGATATGAACGCGATCAAAAATTACAGTGGCGCTCTTGAGGGTGTAATGCTCGCCCCAGCAGATAGAGCAAGAACGTTAACCGACTGTGAAATGGGTGCGGTTCCTCCTTTTACTTTTCATGAAGATCTCCATTTAATTGCTGATCCTACTATTAAGAAGAACAGGGAAATTGTCTTTAATGCTGGAGTTCTTGATCTCTCTATTTTTATGAATATCGATGACTATATTAAAATTGCAGATCCTACCTTCGTTACAATTATTAAAAAATCTGTGCTTTCCTGATCAAAATTTAGTCTATTTTTTGCTTGCTTTGGCGAACATTTTTGGGCCTAGTAAATTTATACAAAGTCCGATGATAACTAATATTGCTGCCAGCACCTTCCATGATTGAAGAGGCTCGCCAAGGACCAAAACAGAGCTTAGAATCCCAAATATAGGCACAAGAAGGGTGAATGGAGCTATTGTTCCAAGAGGATGATGGTGGAGTAACCAGCTCCATACCCCAAATCCAAATAAGGTAGATAAGTATGTAATATAAAGAACTGCTCCGCCTGATAACCAAGTAAGATGCTGAAAGGTATAAAGCACTTTATCAGCTCCCTCTACTATAAAAGAAATGGCAAGAAGAGGCGGCCATGCAATAAGACTACCCCATATTACTAATGAGACCATGTTAACTTTCCCGATTTTTTTCGAGATAACATTGCCTACACCCCAAGATGCAGCCGCTCCGATCACCAATAAAAATCCCGTTAAAGTGATATTACCGCCCAAGTTCATAGCAACAAAAGCGATTCCTGAGAAAGATACTAACGCGCCTAAGATCTGCCAAAAGTGTAGTTTTTCTCTAAAAAATAATGTTGCCAATAATACCGTAAAAAATACCTGAAGTTGTAAAAGTAATGATGCTAATCCAGGAGTTACACCAGCATACATTCCAATAAATAACAGAGAGAATTGTAAGGCAAACATAACTAAACCATACCATGCAACCATCTTAAACGGAGCTGAGGGCTTTTTTATGAAAAAAACAGCTGGGATGCTTGTCAGAAAAAACCGCGCAAAGCCAAGGAGAAGAGGTGAAATCTCTTCAAGCCCTACTTTGATAACAACAAAGTTAAAACCCCAGATTATCACTACTAATAGGGCGAGTATAATGTTAAATAATTGCATGATGCTTTAAAACCTAATTGTTTTCGTTTTTTGAATGATTTTTTTGCTCACAGATTTGATGGAATTTTACTCTATAGTATCAACCCCTGCCTTCTCCATAAATTAAATGCCTCTTTCTCAATTCCGAGAGGATCAGGCACGCTTTTTCATTTTCTGTAATAACGATGCGATCGCCTTGGAATTGAAAGGAAGATCCGTGCATTTTGCGAAAGAAATTAGATTTGAGAAGCTTAGGTATTTTTAGTCTATTAATATGTTTGGAGGCAGATTCCCATTTTCGAGTTAATTTAGCCTTCTTAGTTCCCACAGTAGGATCTTTCAGTATATCTTTTACAAATCGATGAAGATATGATCCTGCTAGCTCTGCATTGTCGTTAAATTTTTGTATGAAAAATTTCTCGATAGACTGATTCTCAAAAGCAACATGCACCCATAATTCGTTCCCATCAAGAACTAATTCGAAAGTCGTGGTAGGGGAATGTGCTGATTGGAATGTTAGGTCTCTAGTGGCAGGATCTTGAGAAAGATATGAGGCTATCGCATTAGCTAAAGTACGAATTCCCGCTCTAAAAAATTCCGTTGTGAAAATGACAGGCGTCCTCCCTGCATTGTTCACTCGATCCCTTACATCGGCAATTTCCCGCCAAGTTGCTTGTTCACAAGTCGTTTTAAAATGCTTCTCCAGATCATTCCCATTTTTTGGCCTTATGACCTCATTGAAATAAAATTCCGTTGTTTTCCAACACCAAAGAGCAGTTTCAAAATACCACCAAACAACGACAGGATCTTGAAAACGGTTCCAATGAATGGCGTCCATCGCATCATAAGTCTCAAGAACAGTAGGGGCAAAAGTAAATTCCTCTATATAAGTTTCATCAGCAAGATGGTAATCAGGAGGCACCTGCAACAAGCTAAGTTCATCTTCCCTTCGGGCAATCTCTAATTCATCAGCGTTGAGAATTTTTGATGTATGGCGATCTCCGAAAACCTTAATCCATCTTTCCTCTTGATTTGGATCAGTTTGTACATAGATTTTACGGTTTGCAAGCTTAGCGTAAGGCTTGCATAGGTCACTATAGCCAGCATTCGCTAAAAGCTCGAATAACTGCTTCAATTCATCGTAGAGGATTTGATAGAGTGGGGTGCCACACCACTTCTCTTCGCCTGATATAAGACGCTGAATCAATGCAAGTTTTTTCGTGATAGTCTCATTTGGGCAGGCGCCTAAGGCTATCGGTACTGCATCAGCTGTTTCTTTGAGTTCTTCCCATGCTTTGGCTTCAGTTTCCTTCACCCTCAAATTCATCAGATCTCGTTTATGTGCCCAATCCTTGCGTAGTTCATCAATGAGGCTGTTTTCAGCCAGAAGAGGAATGCCCTGGGTGCAGAACAATTCAACAACTTCATCCCTACTTTGGAGTTCTTTTGATTGCCTTTCGAATCGTTCTAAACAATTCAGCAAAAGCAAAGATTGATCAGCTGCAAGAGTCAATATTTTCACTTCCTTATTACATTTTTATAATCGCGTTCCAATACAAACGTTTCTGATTGTTATCTAACTCCAGCATACACCGATCGCACTTATATCTCAAAAAATTTCCATCCAGTTGCATTTGGGTCCAAAATTATTCAAAGCCGTTACAGATCCTTTATTTTAAGAGATATGAAAAAGCGCAGGTCTATCTACTTCCCCACTCCGACTTCTCCAGACAATCGACTGGGGCAGTTTTTTGATCTGCTGCTGCGGATAGACAAACGTAACAATGCGGAGCTGTATGACAGTCACCAAAGTAGAAATCCTTCCGATCCATCCTCAAAACGGGTTGATGGCATTCGCTTGCGTTGAGTTAGACGGGCGATTTTATGTCAGTTCCATAGGAGTCCATCGCAAGAGGGATGGATCTGGTTACAGGATCACTTACCCAACAAAAAGGATCGGTGAACATAGCCAAACGATTTGCCATCCAATCACTCAAGCCCTGAGTAAAGAAATTGAATACGCCGTGTGTGAAAAAGCGGGGAAAGTACTTGGAGATTTGGCGTAACAACTTAATAAAGAGGTAATAATGATGATCAATGAACTTATCAATCTGATAGAAAGCAAAACAGGTTTCGGCGCACAGAAATCAGGATGCGGGTATAGCTTGTGCTGCCCCGCTCATGACGATACTACTCCAAGCCTTTCAGTAAGCGAGGGTGATGATGGCAAGATCCTGGTCAATTGTTTTTCGGGATGCTCTTATGAAAACATTTGTGCGTCCCTAGGCATAGAAATTACCAATTTATTCCCTACAAAACTTGGTAATGAACACGGATCTCCCAGGCAACGGACAGAATATCCTTATCGCGATGAGAATGGCCTTATGCTTTTCTCAAAAATCCGCATCGAGCCTGGGTTTAAAGGTAAGTCAAAAAGCTTTTACTGGGAAAGAACTAACGAGAAGGGGGAAATAATTAAGAATCTCGAAGGATCTCGAAAAATCCTATATCGATTGCCTGAAGTCCTAAAAGCTGTTCAAGAAGGAAAAACAATATTCCTTGTTGAAGGCGAGAAGGATGCCGATAAACTTGTCCAATACGGACTCGTAGCGACCACAGCACCAGAATCACTCAAATGGCCAGATGACTTCACGGGTGTTCTCCAGGATTGTGATGTCGTCCTCCTATATGACATGGATAAAACAGGCATCGAGCGGAGAGATCTTCTATGTAAATCATTGCATGGGAGAGTCAAGGGTCTCCGTGTCATAGATCTACCTGGGCTTGAATACCAAGAATCGCATGGCAAAGATATCAGCGATTGGCTTGCAGAGGGAAATAGCATCAGTCGCCTCTTCGAAATTTTGGCCTCTACAACAGATTATTCGCCAACTGCATCAAAATCGAAAATCAGGGCGGTCACTTTGGAGGAGTTTTTGAAAATGGAATTGCCAAAAAGGGAAATGATTCTTGCCCCCTTTTTCCCATCACAAGGCTTATGTCTTTTGTACGCACAACGCGGAGTTGGGAAAACCCATGTAGCCCTAGGCATTGGATATGCAGTCGCAACGGGAGGATCTTTCCTCAGCTGGAAAGCCCCGAAGCCGAGGAAAGTCCTGTACATCGATGGGGAGATGCCCGCAGGGGCTATGCAAGAGCGCTTGCAACGGATCTCACTCAAAGAAGATCTAAAACTTCCTGACTCATCTTATCTCCAGCTGATTACCCCTGATTTACAGGACAATGCAATGCCAGATCTTTCGATCAAGGAAGAAAGGGGTGTCTTGGAGGATTTGATTCTTGGCAGTGATCTCATCATTATCGACAATATATCGACTTTATTTCGAAGCGTGGATGAAAACGACGCCGAAAGTTGGCAACCCGTGCAAGACTGGGCCTTAGAACTGCGGAGAAAGGGGAAATCTGTGCTTTTTGTTCATCATGCAGGAAAGAAAGGCCTACAACGAGGTACAAGCAAAAGAGAGGATGTTCTTGATTGTGTTATCAAGTTGGTACAGCCCCCTGGATATTCCGCCGATCAAGGAGCCGCCTTTGAAGTCATCTTCGAAAAAACACGACATTTTACTGGCAACGATGCCGCACCCTTTCAAGTGCGTTTAAAAGAGGAGGAGGATGGACTTTGGCAATGGGATGTTGGAAGACTAACAATCGATCCAAAGGTAGAGGAAGTAGCCCAAGCCCTGAAGGAAGGGTTAACAATTGGCCAGACGATGAACCGCACAGGTTTGACCAAGTCACAAGTAGAAACAAGAAAGAAAAAGGCTAAAGAACAAGGTCTTATATGAAAAATCAACAACTTTCCGATTTTCCGATTCCTATAGATAATTCAGAAATCGGAAATGAGGAACAGGAGAAAAACATGACAACACAAAAACAGCTAGAGGCAAACCGTCTGAATGCCCAACAATCAATGGGCCCGAGATCTCTTGAGGGCAAGGCTGCTGTCTCTACAAATCCTCTGAAACATGGGGTGTTCAGCAGGCAAGTGGTATTAGAAGGGGAATCTAAAAAGGAATTTGAAGCTCTGAAGATAGAATTTTACGAACAGTTTCGTCCCGAAGGACTCCTTGAGCAGCTATTTTGCGAAAGGGCCTTGGCTGCTGCCTGGAGGCTCTTGAGGGTCACACAGATGGAGTCAATGCTGATCAACTATGCAGCGAGTGGATCGTACAGCAGTGGCATTATTGAAGTCCTTTCAGGAAGTCAGGGAGGTGAGTTAGCCTTATTGTCACGGTATGAAATTTCTTTAGAAAAGATCCTCTTTAGGTCTTTAGCTGAACTTAAAGCGCTACAAGCTGAGAAAAGGGAAGAGGGCCTACAAATTGGCTTTGTTCCGCAAAATTTATCAGAGGAAAGTATTGAAGATAAAATGGTATAATTTATCTCTTCTAAAGATGTAGCAAGGATGTATTTATGAAAGCGATTTTACTAGCCAGGGTATCGAGTAAAGAGCAGGAAGATGGGCAATCCATCCCAGCTCAAGAGCGAAGGCTAAGGGAGTATGCGGACCGAAAAGGCCTTGTCATCGCAGAGATTTTCAAAATTACCGAATCATCCACAAAAGATACCCGAAAGGAGTTTGAAAAGATCTTAGAATACATTCGCAAGTCTCGAGAGACCATTGCGCTCGTTGCAGATACGATTGATCGTGTACAACGTAGCTTCAAAGAGTCCGTTGTATTGGAGGATTTACGCAAAGAAGGCAAGGTCGAGATACATTTTATGCGGGAAGGGCTTGTACTCAATCTTAGATCCAATAGCGCAGATATTTTGAGATGGGACATGGGGGTCATGTTTGCTCGTAGCTATGTTCTCCAACTCAGTGACAACATCAAACGAAGCAAAGAGCAAGCAGCTAAGAGGGGAATCTGGATGGGCTTGGCCCCGACAGGCTATATGCATGGAGTGAATGAACAAGGGGAAAAAACCATTATCCAAGATCCTGACCGCGCCCCTTTCATTAAAAAATTATTCGAGATGTATGCTACAGGCAACCATTCGCTACAGACTCTCAAAGATGCGGCGATCAAGTTGGGATTGCGAACCAAAAAGGGTGAACCGCTTGCTATTTCCCAGATCAATAAAATCCTGAAAAAGCCGTTCTACTGTGGGATGATGGAAACCAAATATGGAGTCGTCGAGCATGCTTATGAACCTTTAGTTTCAAAGGCGTTATTTCAACAGGTTCAAGATGTCATCAATGGCTATCACAAAACACCTCATAAAATGGCAATCAAGCCATTTATTTTTAAGGGAATGATTACATGTGCTGATTGCGGATGTGTAGTGACTCCAGAGATCCAGAAGAAACGATATGTCTACTACAGCTGTACAAATGCCAAAAAGATCTGTAAGCGGGTTTATGTCAAAGAGGAAACTCTGATCCAGATCTTATCGGGTTATTTTGATCAAATTGTTTTAAGTCAGGAGCAAATAGAAGCGGTAACCGCATACCTGAAAGAGATCCATGAGTCCGAAACTCAGTTTCATACCGAGAGCTTAACTGTCCTTCAAAAAGAGCGGGACAAGATCCAAAAAAGGCTTAGCCAGATCTACGATGACAAACTAGACGGACTGATCGATGAAAAGCTGTATTTGGAAAAAGTGCGTGAATACAAGACCCGCCAGCTTGAAATTGCCGAAGAAATGAAAAATCATGAGAAGGCCGACCAGAATTTTTATGTCACGGCAAATATGGTGTTGAATCTAGCAGCCCGCGCTCGACAGATCTTCGAGAGTTCTGAAGTGGGTGAAAAACGACAACTTTTGAATTTGATGTTTCAGAACTTGCAACTGAGAGACGTAAATCTCTCAGTACAAGTGA
The DNA here is from genome assembly GCA_945952445.1 of uncultured Chlamydiae bacterium. GTDB lineage: Bacteria > Chlamydiota > Chlamydiia > Chlamydiales > Rhabdochlamydiaceae > CAMFIG01. The sequence continues at coordinate 29,175 of CAMFIG010000017.1, read as the reverse complement.
CTGAACCGTTTAAAACGATGGTGGACTACAAAGAGTGTCCAACCAATTGGAGGTGGAGAGAATCGAACACGGTCGAATGGACCATCTTTTCAAGAACGAAAAAACGCTTCATTTTACTAGACAAAACTCATCAAAAATCCGAATCGAAAAAGGCAGTGCGTAATTGAAAATTACGCAAATTTTACGCACTAGACGAGACAAAACTGGCGTAAAAGTATTTTGATTTTTCTGTAGTTAGTGATATTCTGTTGTGATTCCTGTGACAGGTGTGATTCATAGAGAGTTAGTGTCACAAACTGCGTTTGGCAATCAAGAGAGAACTTAGATGGCAAAAAGTAAAAAAACTGTTTCCAAAAGGCAAGACGTTGCTCCTGCCGACTATGCCAAGTTTGTGACTGAGCTTAAGAAAAAGATACGGTCTGCTCAATTCAAAGCCGCGTTAGCGGTGAATCGGGAACTTATTCGTCTGTACTGGGATATAGGCAGAGAAATTGTCGAAAGAAAAGAAAAAGACGGTTGGGGTTCGGGTGTCATAGATAGGATCGCAAGAGATATCCAGAATGAGTTCCCTGGGATCGAAGGCTTTTCTAGGACAAACATGGGTAGAATGAGGGCGTTTTACCTCGCCTATTCAATTTACCCACAAGCTGTGGGTAAATTAGAAGAGCTGCCTGTTTTCAATATCCCATGGGGACATAACATAGCTATATTTGAAGGGGTTAAGTCTCTGGAAGAGCGCCTTTGGTATGCCAATATGGTCATTCAAGAAGGCTGGTCCCGCAACGCATTGATGGATTCTATTAAAATAAAAACTTATCAACGACATGGCAAAGCGATCACCAATTTTCACGATCGGTTGCCTAGCCCTCATTCTAAGTTAGCGCATGACACCCTAAAGGACCCCTATAACTTTGATTTTCTCGAGCTGGCTAGAGAGCATGTAGAAAAGGACCTGGAAGATGGGTTGCTGGCGCATGTAGAAAAGTTCCTATGCGCGTTAGGGCAAGGATTTTCCTTTGTCGGAAGGCAAGTAAACTTAGTGGTGGGTAAAAAAGACTTCTATATCGATCTTTTGTTCTATCATTTGAACCTTAGGTGCTTTGTTGTGATTGAACTAAAGGCGGTGGATTTCAAGCCCGAGTTTGCAGGAAAAATGAACTTCTATCTATCGGCTGTCGACGATCTCATGAGGAAACCCGCAGACAATCCAACGATTGGTATTCTGATTTGCAAGAGAAAGGATAATTTTATTGCAGAGTATGCCCTTCGAGACATTCACAAGCCGATGGGCGTGGCTGAGTACGAAACGAAAATCGTCTCCTCATTACCTAAAAAGCTTAAAGGACAGCTGCCAACCATTGATGAAATTGAGGCTGAGTTAAGCGCAATCCCAGCTCAGAAAATAAAAAGAGTAAAACGGAAAAAGGAAAGTTGAGTATGGCGCATAGATTAACAGGTAAGGTAGCGCTTGTCACTGGAGCGGCTCAAGGGATAGGGAAAGCATGCGCAGAGCTATTTGCAAAAGAAGGTGCATTTGTTTTTCTCTCTGACATTAATGATGATCTAGGAAAAAAAGCTGCTTTGGAGATCGGTCCTCATGCTCATTATCTCCATCTAGATGTGCAAAATGAAAATGATTGGGATGTGGCTGTTGGGCAAATCATTAAACAAAAGAAACAGTTGGATATCCTCATCAACAATGCTGGCATTACAGGATTTCAAGAGGGATTTGGGTTGCAAGACCCAGAGAACGCCTCTTTGGATAGCTGGAGAAAAGTACACGCAGTCAATTCAGATGGTGTTTTTCTTGGTTGTCAAAAGGCAATCCAGCACATGAAACAGCATAAAGGCTCAATAGTAAATATTTCTTCTCGCTCTGGCATGGTCGGGATTCCTGGAGCGGCTGCTTATGCAGCTAGTAAAGCAGCTGTTCGGAATCACACGAAAAGTGTCGCTCTTTACTGTTGTGAGAAAGGATATGATATTCGTTGTAACTCTATCCACCCCGCCGCTATTTTGACTCCCATGTGGGAACCAATGCTGGGTAGTGGGGTAGAAAGAGAAGGAAGATTGGCCCAGATTGCTAAGGATATTCCAATGCGTAGACTCGGAACACCTGAAGATGTAGCATATGCTGCACTTTTCTTAGCTTCTGATGAGGCAAAATATATTACTGGCATCGAGTTAACTGTGGATGGGGGCATTCTTGCTGGAAGCAGTGCGTCTCCTAAAAAGGAAGAAGAGTAAGGCTTTAGGCAACAGCTTGTTGCCTTAAATGGAGTGGGGTGTATCGGATGAGGTTGAGATGGGTCGGTTATTTATTGTTACAGCTACTTTGTAGTTGTTTGATAGCAGAAGAAAATTTCAATGGATCAAATATGGAAAAAATAGTGGAGCAAAAAATGCAAAGAGAGTCCGTCTCGAAGCCAGAAATTAAGCTCATAGGTATTTGTGTACGGACAAATAATGAACAAGAATTGGATAAAATGAAGGGAAAGATTTTCCCATGCATACAGAAGTATTTTCATGGGGCTCTTTTTGAAAAAATTCCAAATCGAAAAAAGCCTGGAACAACATTCTGCGCCTACACGGATTACGAAAGCGACTATACAGGAGATTATACGTATTTTGTTGGAGAAGAAGTTTCATCGTTTGACCGTCCTTTACCAGAAGGGTTCCAGAAGCTGGTGATTCCGAGTCAACAGTATGTGAAATTTACGACGGGTCCCGCACCTATGCCAGATGTAATTATAAACGCTTGGAAAGAAATTTGGGATATGTCTCCGAAAGAGCTTGGTGGAAAGCGTTGTTACAAGACAGATTTTGAAATTTATGATGAAAGAGCAGCAGATCACCAAAACATTGTTTTGGATGTCTATATAGGAATAGAGTCTTAATTGTTTTCAGGATTGAGCTTGATTTGGCCCCAAAGCACTGAAAAATATTCTTTGTTTGAGATGATAAATGACTCTTTAAACATTTCTATAATGCGTAAAAATTGCGTAATTCTATCTGGTAATAGCTTGTTTTCTACTGATTCTCCTACGGAAAACTGGTTTTAGGTGGCGAGATTAGTGATCTCTTTGTTGCTATTTAATCCAGTTTTTTCTACACTGATGCCCTTTATGAGGAAGGGCATATGGGTGCGATTAGAGAAAGCAAAAAGAAAGATGGAACAGTTACCTATCATGCTGAGGTTCGTCTAAAGGGTTACCCTTTTCAAAGAGAATCCTTCCGTACAAGGACATTAGCCAAGAAATGGATTCAGGACACAGAGTCTGCCATTCGAGATGGCCGTCATGTTCGGATTGCCGAAGCAAAAAAGCACACCGTCAAAGATTTAATAGATCGATTCATTGCTCAATGGCTATCACAGTTTCCTCATAGGATTGTCAGGCAAACAGCTTATCTAGCTTGGTGGAAAGACAGACTTGGTCATTTGCTTCTAGCCGATTTATCTCCAGCGGTTATTGCTGAAGCAAGAGATGCTTTGCTTCAGGAAAACACTACTAGGCAAAAATTACGAAACCCAGCGACGGTTAATCGATATCTGGCTGCTTTTTCAAGAGCTTTGACAATTGCCATGAAGGAATGGGGTTGGATTGATGATACCCCTATGCGGAAAGTCTCCAAGCCATCAGAAGGAAATGGAAGGAATCGACTTCTTAGCCTAGATGAGAAAGATCGTCTTTTGCAGGAATGCAAGCTTTCCCCCAATCCCCATCTTTTCCCCATCGTTTCTTTGGCTCTTCTGACTGGTATGCGGTTCGGTGAAATTGTTGGGTTAAAGTGGGAAGATGTCGATCGTCAACATCGCACTATCACTCTTGAGAAAACGAAGAATGGAGAGAGACGGGTTCTTCCTTTAACTGAAGCGGTAGAAAAGCTACTAGCGAATTGGCAGAAGACTGATATTGCAGCTGGCCTAATTTTCAAGCCAACTAGTCCGACAAACCGATCAGGACTAGTAGATATTCGGAATGCCTTTGTAAAAGCTCTTCAACGAGCAAAAATTCCAAATTTTCGATTTCACGATCTTCGGCATGCTGCAGCGTCATTTTTGGCGATGAGCGGTGCAACTCAGGGGGAGTTAATGGCTATTCTCGGCCATAAAACGCCCACAATGACCAGGCGCTATGCCCATTATAGTCAAAAGCACATAGCAAATGTGATGGAGAGAACTCAGGCAAATCTACTAGATAAGGTGCTCACATGAGCAAAATGATAAAGCAGGTCCAAATTGATCGATTTCGAGAGCACATTCTTCCCACACTTAACCTTTTAGAGTTGGCAGATAGCCCAGCGGGCTTTCTAACCCTTCTATCGAAATTAATGAACAAGATTAAGAGCACTCCTCCCAGCGCAAAAATCTGTGCCGATTTAAAAAAAACGGAAGAAAAAGAAGCTCAACAAGAGAGAGCTTGTAAACAGCGCATGATTGATTGGCTGCTGGCAAAGGTGAACATTTTAGAAGAAGTTGCTGAAAACAGATGGTGGCCTTGCGGCATGGTTGCGCAGGAGTATAAAGAGTATCTTAAGGGTGAGCGTCCCTCATTGATTTTAGGGGGCTCATTTTGGCACGGAGTGTGTAACGATTTTATGCACGTGTGCGATTTGGTTGCCAGATACGGTGATGAGAGGATTTTTGATGGTTTTGCGACGATTCGAGTGGTAGTAGAGAGTCTATCGTTTGATGAGCCGCCTATCCAAGTCGAAAAGCCGACAGAAGTTTTTCCTGATTCTCCTGAAGGGAATCTGTTGTATGATAAGTTGGGGCACGGCTTTATTAGTGCCGTGATCCGAAAGAATGATTGGGTAGATAGGATCGACCACGACATAAAGTTTGGTGTGATTCAAAAAATTCAATATCCAGAACATGAGTATGCAGTATTGCTTGGGACGACTAAGGAAAAGGACTGGGAAGTGGCGACAGATAGCTCATTGTTAGCTACATTCAGTTGGCTCGACCGAATAGCCCATTTTAGCCAAATAAAGCCCGCGCATATAGAACAGCTTCCACAAGACCTTATTCGTTGTGATGAGCTTAGTAGCCAATGGCAGTTGCAATCGTTTCTTAGTGACTTCGGCGTAGATTGGAATAAAGCACCAATGTCTCAGGATAAGTTATGGCGTTTAGTGCAACGATTTGTCCTGCTACTTGAAGCGGAGATGTTAAATGAGTCCGTTCTTAAAAAACCACGACAGCTAAAAAAGGATGCAAGAGAGTTTGTCCAATCCATCCTAGAAAGAGAATTATTGGGGTTGTCTCGCGAACAAAGAAAGCAGCGCACTTACGCTTCCATTCGGGTGCTCGTATGGAAAGAAGCTATCCCCGAAATACAGCAAGCATGCTCTGAAAAACTGATTAATAAAGAGTGCTCACAATTTGCCAAGCGACACAAATGGACCCCAAAGCGGGGCAAAAAAGAGTCTCCCATTTAAAATCGCCGACCCTTTTTTTGAGATGTTCTTCTCAATGAAAAGGGTTGTCTATTTGTCCGTTAAATTCGGACGTCTTATTTAAATCCTATCAATCTGATTTACTGTGGGTTAGAGAGGATGAGTTGTGCCTAACTGATGTGCCCCAAGAAGCAAGGGCGTTAGGCGGCTATCCTCCATAACTATAAACCTACAGGATTTATTATGGATTGTTCAATTCAACCTTCTTTAGAAAAAGTTGTTCGCACTGTGCGCGAATTCTGCCAAAAGAATCGCGAAACAGGAGCTTGGCCCGCTAGCGAGCATGCAGTACGTGCCATCATTCAACAAGGGGAGCAGAGCCCTTTTGCTCCTGCCATCCTCAGATACAATAGACGAGTTCTTATAGACCAGGTCGCATGGGATTCCTGCTTAGCTCGTCTCTCTCAACCCACAACCAATATGCCCATAAAGGAGGTGGAAGATGCTAAGGAAATATCAAGAAAGGCCAAGACGCAACCGAATCGTGCCCAGCACTCGTAAGAATGTTTGGATCGATTACGAATGGCAAAAAAAGCGCCTCAGTCAGTGCCCTCGAAAGTACGAAACTGAAGCGCGTAGAGTGGCTGAAATCTTAGGACTTTAAGCCTTGTTCCTCCCAAGCTCTAACTTGGGGGGAACTTTTTATCAACCACAAGAACAGGACTATAATGAACGATAATACTACACCTACGGATACACCACCAGGCCCAATATCGGCAAATGCCTTTTTGATCCAACCTAAGAAAGGGGCGGTAAAGGCTTTGAAGGTGGTAAAGAATGATTTAAAGGCAGCTGGCTGCCATTGGCAGATTGGAGCTTGGAGCTGCCCTCTAAGTGCTAAAGAGGCGATTGAAACGCTCTTAAAGAGAAATAATATTGGCGTTACTTTGAGGTCATTTCAAGATGACTACTTTTGCAAGGAAAAAAGAGGACAAGAAGCAGACAAAGTGTGGGTGCAAATCGATATCTTAGAGAAGAGACATTATGCCGAATTTACCGCTTTGCTAGTTGATCGCGAGACACTAGAACAAGAAGTAAGAACGAGAGGGCTTGCCCTGGAAGACTCTCATGTCCAAATGAGATTGGAGCAATTAGATGACCGTGAGAAAGCACAGAATATTTTGATGGAAGAGATCGTGCAGTTGAGGAATAGTGCGCGGTTACTTGAATCGGTTGAGGAAATTAAGTTGCCTTTCCATGTGCTTGGCCATAATGCTCAACGCGAGATTTTGATCTGGAAAGATGGACGCCTCATTGCCCTTCCTGCGGGACGTTTGAACAAGGATGAACTTCGTCTCTATGTTGGGGGTGATTCCGAGTGGTTTCAGGATGAAGGAGCGGAAAAGACACTCAAGTTGCAGTTAATCGACACGGCGCACAAGAAGGGATTTATCGATGATCAAGCGCCATTGAAAGCAGGCGTTTGGTACATCAACAAAAAATGGTTGATTATTTCTGGAAAGAGGGCCGCCATCATCGAAAGAAATCAGTTACATTATCTCGAAGAACCTATCTTTCAGGGTAGGTTAGTCGAAACAGCGGGACCGTCTTGGTTAGATTGGTCGATCCTGGAAGAGTCTATGAAGCTGGAAGAGTCTATGAAGATGGGGCGGAGCGACCTAAAAGATACCTTCAATCTCATTTATGACCGAGTCAATCAATGGAATTGGGTAGACTCATCCATGGGTGCCTTTGTAACGGCTTTCGTCATGTTGTCGATTATGCAGCAAGCCATGTCGTGGCGGCCTTGGATTTATCTAACGGGAGCGAAATCAACTGGCAAGTCCACGTTTTTTGAGGACATTCTACAGGGTATCTATGGAGGGCTGGTTGAGCGCTTGGATAAGAGTACAGCGCATGCCACTGCTCAAACGATTGGCAATAGCGGTCGTATCCCTGTCTTCGATGAATTCGAGAAGCATAAGCACATTCCTGACATCCTTGAAATGGCCAAACTTTTCAATCGGGGCGGTCAGAAAACCAGCGGAACTGGTTCCGATAAGGCACATCGGTTTCATTTGCATCACATGCCTTGGTTCGGATCGATCTATTTGCCTAAAAAGCTAATGCAGGATGCAGCGCAGGAATCGAGGATTGTCAAATTCGAGCTGAAAAAATTGACCAGTGCTTCGCCTTCTCTTGATCGATTTAGAGTTGGGGAAGGGGTTGTTATCGCTGCTAAAATTGTAGCGGTGCTGATCCTTGCGTGGGATGAGATTGAAGCGAAGGCACAGGAAATCAATGCAGATCGGCAATCATTCACACAAGAACAGCCAGGAATCGAAGTTCGTACAGTGGAAAACTTTATGTATGCTTCGGCGCTATTGGCGATCGTGTCTCCTGAAGGAATAGAGGAAACCTTTCCAAGATGGGCGACTATTCAGTCTGAAGACGACGGCGATAAACTCCTGGATACGATTTTGGCAAGCCTTATCCATGTCGAAGGGAATAAACTCTCTGTTGGCGAAATGCTACAAAATACTGGGCGGTATAATGATGAATTAGAACGGTACGGGCTAAAGATCGTGATGCATAAAGCTAAAGATTATTTGGCGCTTCGGTGTGAGAGCGTGACCAGGCATTTGCTTAAAGATACAGAATACGCTGTTTTGGATATCCGAAGTCCTTTGGCTCGGATTGAAGGGGCAGTGGGAAGCGCGCAAGTGAAAATGGCAGGCATTAATCAGCGTTGCGTACTCATTCCCATGGAAAGGGCTTTGGGCGAGTAGGTGTTACTATGTTACCGCATCGTAACGCTTAGATTTTGAACACAACAACTTGTATTTTATATTGTTATGTTTATTCGGTAGCGCAGTAGCAGAGAATTTGTGGGAAGAAAAGAAAAAGGGCAACGGAAGATTTTTTGGCATTAAATAAAGAGTAAAGATAAATCGGTGTTACCTGCTACTGATCGTTATAATTTATTGTTGATTAGATTGTTAAATGGTAGCTCAATAGCGCTACCAAAGAATGAGGAAATAATATGAAAAAGGAAGAGAAATCAAGAAACGAGCAAGAGCGTCCAGTTACTACTGAGTGTGATGGCATGGCTAAAGATCAAAAAAAGGTTGATCCCCCAGTTCTAATACAGGCTCCGAAGGCGATCGCTCCGATTATGGAGGCATTCCATGTCGAATCGGATAAGGTTGCAAAAGCGTTGATTGTCGAGGCGGCAAGGGCCATTTATGGGCGGGACGAATATGGTAAACAATCGTTTTCAAAAGCAGAACTTGATGGGGTTGTTTCCCTCATTAGGTCTATTAAACCGATGGATTCTTTAGAGACCCTATTTGCCTCTCAAATAGTCATTGGTCACTTATTGGGGATGAAAAAGCTTTCCGAAAGCTGCTCCGATGATCAAAAGATTGGGTTGAACCTACTTCGCTTCAGCAGTGAGGCTATGCAGATGCTCATCAAGAAGCAAACGGGGGCGACCCAAAACATTGTTGTGAACTATAGCTATAATGGGCAAGGAAATGCCTTGATGCAAACGGTACTGCCAAATGTAGAGAACAAATGCCAATCCTCGGAGTAAAGCTTTGCGGCGCTAAGTGTAGGACAAAAGGTGGAGCTCCCTGTGCTCAACCTGGTATGAAAAATGGACGCTGTCGGATGCACGGAGGGGTCTTTTTTAGGCGTGAAAAGCATGGAAGAATGACTTTGAGAGCGAAAAATGAACGGAAAATGGAACGAGCCTTTTTGAATGAAATGAAAGGAATTAGCAGAGAAATCAGGCCAAAAAATCAATAGTTTCGGTGCTTTAATGCGCGCGCACGCGAGCCCCCCGATTCTTGAGTCGTGCCTTTTCTCAAGACTTTCTTTTCAGGATCACATATCCGATTCCCAAAAAGAGAGCGGCAATCGGATAGAAAGTGTAAATACTAATGGCTCCTGTAAAAGCTCCCAGAATAGGAACGAGGAAAAACCCGAGAGAATTTACCGATTGCGTAATCCCCATCGCTTTTCCTTGGGCCGTGGTGTGAGAGGAAATGGAAATGAGATTGAAAGTAGAACTAAGTGAAACGGCGCCCATCAGAGCCGATAGGGAATATGCAATGATGAAAGTCGCAAACGTTGGCATGAATGCGGTTAAAACGAGAAGGAGAGTTGTCAGAAGATAAGAGAGATGTGCAATAGGGAGGGTTTCCATGCGTTTGAGGAGAATCGGCTTCAAGATAGCTCCTCCCAATGTCCAAAGGATACCCTGAATCAAGAGGCCGAGAGTGACAATTTGCTGTGAAACGCCAAATCTTTGGATAGCATAAGCGCCATACCAAGTGACAGAGTAGCCCCAGCCAAGAGTCCAAATAAGCATGAGTAAAAAGAATTTCCTCGTACTCCTCATGAGTAAAGCTTCTTTGATATTGTGAAACCCTTTGATAAGATCGAGGTGCACTCTTTTCTCGATACGATCGAATGTCTCTGGAAAAAAGAAAATTACAGCTACAAGATTCAAAATTGTAAAAAATGCAGCAATATAAAATGGGATTGCAGGGCTAAAATGGGTAGAAAGGGAAGGGTCGGAAAAAATACCTCCCAGAAGCAGAGCAATAGGAAAGCTGATCCCCCAGACTACGGTTAAAATACCATAGTTTCTTGCCCGTTCTTTTTCATTTGGGCTCAAGTCAGCGATCGAAGCATTACAAAGCCCTTGGTTGCCAGAAAAGAGGCCTGTGAGAAATCGAGCGAAGAAAATAAAAATAATGCTCTTGAGACTCATGGAAAATCCAGTGAGCAAATAGCCCAGGATCGTACAGAAGATCGTGCCCAAAAAAAGCTTTTTCCTTCCGAATCTGTCAGCTAATTCTCCAATCACGGGAGAACCAATGAATTGGCCAATCGGGAATGCGGCATAAAGCGCGCCCATAGCAATCAGCTTTCCCATAAAGCTGGGATTCTGGGCCATAAAGCCGTATTCAGGGTTGAGAAGCAACGGGGGGAAAAGAACAAAAACCATGCAAAAGCCAATATTGTCAATCGATGCAATGAAATAGACTGAGAACAGCGCTTTTGCCCTGGAGAAAGATGTCATAATAAGTCTCTTTTTGTGCTATTTCGTATCGTTGCAGAAATAGATTTTTTTGAAAACTGATAAAGCATCTAGATTCAAAGGTGTCTTGTTCAATTGGGAGGGGAATAACTGGACGTTCTCAACCAAGACGCCTTCCAAAAATTACGCAAATTTTACGCACTAGACTGGGCAAAAGTGGCCTAGACGAAAAGAAAAAGGACTTATCGGTTTCCCTTTAAGTCCTTGGTATTCTTAGTGTTATTTGATTTGGTTTAATCTGAATTTTGGAGGTGGAGAGAATCGAACTCTCGTCCTTAGCAAACTCCATAGTAATGACTACATGCTTATCGCCTTCTTTAATACATCAATTCTGAAGGAAGGCGCCACACTGCGAATTGACGTGCTTCTTAGCGATCTTGAATCTCTATTCCAAAAAGCAGAAAGAATAGAGTTCATACCAGGGTTTATGACGATAGTTCTAATGCTCCTGGTCAGGCCTTAGACTATCGGCAACTTAAAGCGGTTAAGCCTTAAGCAGCTTGGAGAAGTTCTTCTTCGCCAATTATAAGTGTATCGGATGATTAAGGAGGCCAACCGACGTCCTCCGCATGCCACTAAAACTTTGTTTCCAAGTCGAAACCAGTACACCCCCAATGGAAATTATATCAGTTTTAGAATTTTAAAGAAATAGCGCATTTGTTGGTATCTTTAATTTAAGTAGCTAATTGTTATTTGTTTAGGAGTTTTTCTGCTAAAAAAGGAGTTTTCTAAAGGGACTGCGCAATCTTGTAGAAAGAAACTAAGTTGTTGCTCTAGAATCAGATCTTAATCATTTTTAGATCAAGAGATGAGAGATGTTTGAACAGAAACAGCAAGAAACCTTTCCTCAGAGAGAGACTCGAGTTTTAGAATTTTGGCATGCAAAAGAGGTGTTTAAAAAGACTTTGGAGCTTCGTAAAAACGCTCCTTTGTTTTCATTTTATGATGGGCCTCCTTTTGCTACCGGATTACCCCACTATGGGCATATTTTGGCCGGAACGATTAAAGATGTAATCCCAAGATACAAGACGATGCAAGGGTATTATGTTCCTCGGCGATTTGGATGGGACTGTCATGGATTGCCTGTTGAAAATGAGATCGAGAAGGCTAAAGAGCTGTCAGGAGCTTCATCGATAGAAAAGTTTGGGGTGGCTCGGTTCAATGAGGAGTGCCGTTCCATTGTGTTGCGGTATACAAAGGAATGGGAAAAGACTGTCCAGAGAATGGGGCGTTGGGTGTCTTTTGAGAACACCTACAAAACCATGGATAAGGCCTTTATGGAGTCTGTCTGGTGGGTGTTTGCGCAACTATATGGAAAAGGTCTTGTTTATGAAGGGTTTAAGGTAATGCCTTTCTCGGCTCAACTAGGAACCCCATTGTCGAATTTTGAAGCAAACCTCAATTATAAAGAAGTGGATGACCCATCATTAACGGTATTGTTTTCCTTAGAGGGGGATCCTACGACAAAGTTGTTGGTCTGGACGACAACGCCATGGACATTGCCCTCTAATTTAGCCATCATGGCAAAGGCTGATCTTGCCTATACCAAGGTTAAAGATAAGCAAACTGGCTTATTCTATATTTTAGCCAAAGATCGGATGTCTCATTATTTTAAGAATTTAGAAGAGGTGGAAATTGTCGATACTTTCTTAGGAGAAGCGCTAGCACATAGAAAGTATGAGCCGCTATTTCCTTACTTTTCTCATAAAAAGCAGGTCTCAGCGTTTCGCGTGATTTTAGATGAAAATGTTTCGAGTGAAGAGGGGACGGGCCTTGTGCATGCGGCGCCTGCATTCGGAGAGGTTGACTTTTTTGCTTGTTCGAGAGAGGGAATTGAGATTGTATGTCCTGTGGATCATAACGGCCGCTTTACAAAAGAGGTCTCTGACTTTGAAGGGATGTATGTCAAAGATGCCGACAAAGAGATCATCAAAAAGCTAAAAAAAGATGGGGTTGTTTTTCATCACGGACAGATCCGGCACCGGTATCCGTTTTGTTGGCGTTCTGACACTCCTTTAATTTATAAGGCTGTGAGGACTTGGTTTGTCGCAGTGGAAAAGATTAAAGGAAAGATGCTCCAAGCCAATGAGCAGATCCATTGGGTTCCTGAGCATATTCAACAGGGGCGTTTTGGAAAGTGGCTTGAAAATGCAAGAGACTGGGCTATCTCAAGAAACCGCTATTGGGGCACTCCAATCCCAATCTGGCGCAGTGCTGATGGGGAAGTGCGCGTGATCGCCAGCGTAGAAGAGCTAGAAAAGAAAACAGGGAAAAAAATAGACGACCTCCATCGTCATTATATCGATGATCTCACTTTTGAGGAGGATGGAAAAACATTCCACCGCATCCCAGAAGTATTTGACTGTTGGTTTGAGTCTGGTTCTATGCCTTACGCTCAGAATCATTATCCTTTTGAAAATCGCGAAGAAACTCTAAAGGGATTTCCTGCAGATTTTATTGCGGAAGGTTTAGATCAAACTAGAGGATGGTTTTACACATTGACAGTGCTCTCTGCTGCTTTATTTGATAAGCCTGCTTTTAAGAATGTCATTGTAAATGGGATTATCTTAGCAGAAGACGGCACGAAAATGTCCAAGCGTTTAAAAAACTATCCAGAACCTGAAGCTGTCATTCATCAATATGGTGCCGATGCAATACGGCTGTATCTTCTCCATAGCCCGGCTGTCCAAGCGGAAGACTTGCGTTTTTCCGAAAAAGGGGTAGAGCTGATTTTGCGCCAAATTCTGATTCCTTTATGGAATAGTTATATATTTTTGTCGACCTATGCAAAGATCTATCAATGGGTTCCTTCTAAAGATCTTTTTACAGAACCTCAAGCAGACATAGATCGTTGGATTTTGTCTCTCTTACAAAAGCTGACTTTGGAGGTTACAGAAGCGATGGATCAATTTGAGCTAAGCGCTGCGGTTTCTCCTTTTGTTGACTTTATCGATCAGCTCACGAATTGGTACATTCGTCGGTGCCGATCTCGTTTCTGGTCGGAAGAAGAGAGTACCGATCGAAGAGAAGCTTTTGAAACGCTTTACAGCGTTTTGATTGGACTTACTAAGATTGCAGCTCCCTTCATCCCGTTTTTAAGCGAGGCGATTTATCAGCATTTGCGCAGGGAAGAGGCGCCTCTTTCTGTGCATTTATGCGATTTTCCTCGTTATCAAGCCACTCTGCGCAAAGAAGAATTAGAGCTGGAAATGGCGTCTGTGCAGACGGTGGTAAGCTGTGGTCATGCTTTGCGCAAAGACCATAAGTTGAAAGTAAGACAGCCTCTTGCTAAAGCGCATGTTGTCTCTTCGGATGAAAAGGTCCTGCAAGCTCTGCGCCGGCATGAGCATTTAATCGCAGAGGAGCTGAATGTTAAAGAGATCGTATTCCATGCAGATGAGTCCTCTTTTGTTGCGCTCATAGCAAAGCCGAACTTCCGATTGCTTGGCAAAAAAGTGGGTAAATGGATGAATGCTGTCCATCGAGAAATTCAATTATTCGATCAGTCTCAATTGCAAGAGCTTTTAATGGGAAGGTCTGTGAATATCGAAGTAGAGTCTGAAAAGATCCAATTGACTCCGGAAGATGTCACTGTAGAAAGAAAAGTACTTGAAGGATTAGTCGCGCAGTCGCATGAGACGGTGACAGTAGTCCTAGATACTTGTTTAACAGAAGATCTCAAAGAGGAAGGGCTTGCTCGAGAAATTGTCAATAAGATCAATACAATGCGAAGGGATATGGGGTTTGCTGTCACTGACAGAATCTATGTAGAGATGCAAACGACCCAAGAAGTAAAAGACTGTTTTGCCAAATATAAAGACTACATTTGCCATGAAGTGTTAGCTGTCTTTGTCGGCTTTCCAGATCGGATAGATGGTGCAGAATGGGATCTTAACGGCTATCCGGCTGTGATTGCTTTAAGACTTTATGAAGAGGCTTCCTTATAAACGGAAGCCTCTTTCACTTCTTTACTTATGGTCTGCTGACCCGGCTGCTGGTATAGGAAGGCTCTCATACTCTTCAAGTAAAGCGCTAAACTTTGGCTCTACACAAGGCCGCTTGGCTTTGCAGAAAAGAAGGGCCTCTGCGTAACTCAGTCCAAAGCGGTTCATCAGCCAGGCGATCACAATTGTAGGGCTTCTTGATATGCCCTCTTGGCAGTGGATAAGGACCTTTTCTCCAAGAGTGATTCGGTCGAGAATGGCAAAGGGCTTGCTAAACCACTGTTCTATATCGATAGCATTTCGAGAGGTAGCAGTTGCGTGATCGGAGCTTGTCAAGACAAAGGCATCAGTAGCATCTGCAGAGTCTGCGACCCGTACGTGTAAATAAGGGATGTTTTTTGCATCTAGAAGCTTTATCTCTTCTTCGGAATATCCTTTATTATAGTAGCAAACTAAATGCTGGATTCCTAACGGGTTTTTCCCTGTCACAGTTTGATTGTTGTTATGCTCCGATGTCTGCCAATCATGATAGTTTTCACGTTCTACATCATCTGCACTTATATGAGCGCTGATCATTTCATAGCTGGCAAGGTAGAGGCGGGGGAGGATTTCCGTATATCCATGGACTAGAGCGGGGGCATCATAGCCTTGCACAGCCTTTAGTTGGTGAGAGGTACTCTCTGCTTCCAAAGTTCCTGTAGGGGTGGGCTGTGTTGCCAAGATTGCTAGAGTTTCGTGGACAGTGTTGTATAGATCAGTGCCGATAAGGCCACCTGTCGCTAAAGGAAGAGTCATTGCTTCTTGGGGGGCAGGGGTGGGGTCTGCAGCAGCAGTAAATGATGTGATATTCCCAAGGATAGTCTCTACACCATTTAGGTCTAGTGGTTTTTGTATTTCGGTCCATGCTCGCGTGTTTCTGGATGCATTCCATGCGGGGATTTCTCCATGGTGCATATGCATTAAACTATTAAATTGTTTAAGTTGACCGCTGTCTAATGTTGCAATCCGAGCGGCGAGAACTTCTGCTGCTCTCAGGTCTGTTCCTATAGCTTCTTGTGTTTCAGGACGCCCTAAGAGGCGATAGATATAAGAGCCGATAGGGTCTCCATATTCTCTTATTAGCGATGCTTCTACTTGCGACTGGCGGGGAGCAGGTGTTCCTTCCTGTGCCATATATAAAGAGGCTTCAATGGTATCAAGATGGGTTTGCATAGCAAGAGTGCTATCCATCCAAGAACGTTGTGCTCCTGCTGCATTAAAGACTGGTTCGTCTGATGCTAAGAGAACAAATTGATTAAATAAAGAGAGCTGTTGTGGTGTTAGATTGATAATGCCTTGTGCAATGTTACACACTCTTGTCAGGTCTCCATGGACGGCTGTAACAGATTGAGGTCGGTCCAATAGGCGGTACATAGAATCGACTAGCACTGGATTTGCAAATCGATCTTGTAAGGTGCTAAGAGCTGTTGGTGCGGCGGTCGGAGCTGCTGGAATAGGGAGGGCTGGTGGAGTGCAAACTCCAGAGAGAGCAAGAGGTATGAGCTCTACATTTAAAGACGGGATGTCTGCATAGGTTTTTGGAGTTCCGTCTGGATTTGTGTTTGGAACTCTGTGCATTTGGCAGAGGAGATTGGAAAAAGTATTTTTCTGTTCAGAAGAGAGTCCAGCGATTAGGTAGGCATAGGATAAGAGATTGCAATTATCAAATGCATGATTTTCTCCATACTTTGCATCTCCCATAGGTTTTCCATGCAATACCCAAATCGCATAGTAGATGTCATTTTTATAAGGTGAAAGTATCGCTCTGTTGGTTTGTGTTTTTTGAAAAATAAAAGCAATCGTATCCGGGTCTGTTGATAAGGTTGTGAATGAGTGCCGACTTTGAAGGTTCTGAGGATCTGTGGTGACGTTATGGAGAGCTTGCTGCAAGTTTCTGATTCGGGCATCGGATGGAAGTTCCGGGGTGCTGTTGATTCTTCGGTATATTTCTCCAAAATGAGCATCAATAGGGTTCATAAATCTCCTGTATATATATTTTTTTTAATAATTTTAGCATTATTTTATTAAGATTTGTTAAAGATTGCAATTGTTTAAGATGGATTTATAAGGCATTAAATTGGCTGTCTTCATGAAGAAGCCTGCCAATTTAATGCCTGCAGAGAAAGTCTTTATGAGTTAAGTGCGTTAAAATGAGTTATTTATAACTTTTTCTCGTGGCGAATTAACAGAGGTAGCCGATTTCTTCTACGGCGATAGAGTAGATACCCGCCGATGGATATTCCGGCTAAAATCCAGATAATCGTTCTGGGGGTATTGAAAAAAGGATAATCAGGTTGGTTGGGAGTACCCCATCTAGCGCCAGGCGGCCAGAAAATCCAGTCGGGAGCTCCTCGGAGATTCTCTTCAGGAACGAGTCCAAAGTCTCGGCTGTCTGCGCTCATTGCGTGGTTATCTCCTAAGACAAGGTAGGAGTGAGCCGGTAAGAAAAGGCCGTTTTGTTGAATAAATGGGATGTTGATAGAACCATCTTCTTTCAGAGGAGGGCCTAGATCTTCAAAAGGCACATAAGGTGCTAGTGGCAAAGAAGTCGCTTGTTTTTGGTATTCCCTATGTAGGAATTCCACTAATGTAGGATCGTTTTGTTCAAGTAAAACAGAACCCATTGCATAGAGAGAGCCGAAGCGGTAGTAGACGTATCGGGAAGGGAAAATTGTTTGGCCTTTAGTTTGAGGAGAAAAACGGGTGTCGAATTCTATGCCTAAGTTATAGAAAAGCTGCACTCGTTCCGGTGTGCATTCGTAAAGAGGGTGGGAGAGGGGAAGTTCCTTGGCAATCCCTTGCCAAAATACCTGATAGGCTTTTCCATAGTAGAATTCATATGTGCCATCGGGGACTCCTGAAAGCTTTGGAAAAAACATCTTCTGAGAGGCGGATGACAAGCCATATCGATGCACAAACCCATTTTTAACGACAAATCGAGCGGTATAAAGAGAGCGAAAAAGGGTTTCTAAATGTTCCTTTTCTAAGGGAAGATAAGAACTGCTTAAGTTCAGCATAGGACGTAGGCGTCCTCTTTCATCTCTGCTAAGTTTTAAATCCTTGAGACTTGGATGATGCCGGATTTCCAGATACAGAGGAGCCTCGGGAAGAGTGTTTGTTTCTTCGGAGATTTGTTTGAGCTGTTCTTTGGTAAGAAGTCTTGCCATGCCGAAATTCTTGATTCCCCAGAGATCTCCATAATCTTTAATCGGGGGATATTTGCGGTGTGTTTCCGCGTGATTAGGAAGCATTTCACCGATGAGCTGGTATTGGTTTGTCATAGATAATCTTGCCACAGCTTCATTCATTTGGCGTAAGATTACGGGAGTATAGACCCCTTGAGAAGAAGAGGGAGTGATTGTTTTCCCTTCAAAATGAATGAATGGGATATGTTCAATCTGATCGAGGTTGGGATTTTGCAGTTCTTTGGAGATATCATTGCCCTCTGCATCGATGCCGTAAATTTTGCCTCCATAAAAATAGAGGGTATCGCCTGGTTTCCCGATGAGTCTTTTAATGTATTGCTTTTTACCTGGAAAGATGTAGAAATATTTTGTGTCGACATCGCGGATATCCATATTCTCTCCGGTGAATACAACGATTCCATTGCGCTCTACAAGAGACGGAAAAAAACAGAATTGTCGAGGGGTGATTGGGATGTTAATCCCAAAAGGAGTTTTGGATACAACCAGCCGATCTTTTTCCTTTAAAGTAGGGCGCATCGATCCTGTGGGAATTTCATAGAACTCAAACCACATCTGGCGGATCAATACGGCCACGCAGAGGGCAATCCCCATGGCGATCACAAAATCTCTGCTTTGTTCAAAAGAGGTCTTTTTTAAATATTGCTTTTGCATGAGCTCGAGTTTCTTTGCACAAGAGCTTGCTTTTTCGCGGTCTTTGCATAGAATGGCGTCTTGAAGTTCTAGAAGCTGCTCAGAAAGGTTCTCTGCGTCTTTAGAGGAGAGTTTGGTTTTCTTTCGTTGGAACAGGTGATAGACCTGTCTTAAAAGATGGGTCGATTTTCTAAGAGAGTAGCTACTTTGTTTTGTGAGCATTTTTTTAATTAAAGACATGTGCATTCTCTGTGCTATCAAAATGCGTATACTCTAAGGAATTTTAGAAATCCCAGCAAGCTTTTGTAGGCCTTTCCAGCATTTTTTGAAAAGAGAGGGGGGGAATAGTTTTCTTTCAAGCTGCACTACGCTGGGATGGGTAGGATCGGCTTGATATGCTTTTTCATAGTATTCTTTTGCTTTGCTCCGATTTTTCATCGCAATCTGGTAATAGCTCATGAAGACCATAAATCCTCGGAATTCCGACACGTGGAATTTCTCTTTCTCAGGAAAAAGTTCTTTGAGGTCAAAAGAGGGAAAGATCGTCGGGATTTTCGATAAGGTTTTTTTGCGAAGGCACTGGTCTGCATAGTTGATTTTTGCAAAAAAATAGGAGGGGTATTTTGCGTAGGATTCTTCAATCAAGAGCTCTGCTTTTTGCCTTTCTTTGTTTTGTAAGTATGCATAGGTAAGAACGTTGTCGATGATGGCGACGGAAGGATGTTTTTCTTTCCATTGCAAAAGCAAGATAAGTGCTTGCTTGGGTTGGATTTGGACTTGTTCCACAAGTTTGCCAAACAGTTCCTGTTCTTCATTCGAGAAATAAGGAGCGAGCATAAAAGAAGAAGGTTCATAGGAAATCAGAATGCCGTCGATCCTGAGAGTTTGGATGGGAAAGTGGCTGGTAAAGCAATCTGCCATGCGAGAAGACCTTAAGTTTAAAGAGAGGCTGTATATATAGGGCTTTTTTGTTGTGCGCAAGAGTTTTTTTTGAGTGTGGAAGCTTTGTTCATAACTTTGGGGTTTCTTCTGGTAATGCAGTATACTTGTTAAAAAAATAGAGTTGATGGAATGTTTTGTTAAATCTGTGTAAAGAAGTTATTATGTCGTTGGTTGTTAGTGGTTTTTGTTTTGTTTTTCGTGAAAGACAGAGAGGGGGAATAAGCGGTTTTTGGGGTTGTAAAACACACTGTGGATTGTTTGTTCATAACTTAGTGGGAAGAAAGAGTCGGCCATAGGAAAAAGTCTTCGGATTCAATGAGATAGTCGGAAGGACCTTGAGGAATTAAGACCCATTTGTAGCGGTGGTGCAGTTGAAGAAACGTCCCAAGTTCTTTTAAATCTATGTTTAGGAAAAATTCTTCTTTAGAAATCCCTTTTTGCAGAGTAAAGGGAATGGGGCCTATCTGTCGATCGGGGTGCATCAGATCGAAAACAAATAGAGAAAATTGTTTGTAATAAGTAGGGCTTTTAATAGGGATTTGGATCGCTTGGTCTGTTTTTTGGATGGGCTTGAGGAATTTTGGAGGCCTGCGAGGCATGGAGTACGATAGAGGGGAAAAGAGATTTTTTCCTGTATCGACCACGTGGATTGCATAGTGGTAGTGGCCGTTGCTCGCTTCAATCCAAGAAGGAAATACCAGGTCTTTATGAAGAGTTTGAAAGTAGAGTAGGATGTTGCAAGAAGATAGTAGAGAATCGTCTTTAGGCCATCTAGTGCACCAAGCCTCGCAAGAGGCCTTCTGTTTTTTCCCTTCGATAAATAGAGGCGGGTTCCAAAGAGGTCGTCTATCCGCATCGCCATCGCGAGGAGCTGGCCCTATTTTTTTTCGATCTTGGTCATCGACTTTTTGCAGAGGTAAAGAGAGTAATTTTGAAAGAAAATGGTGTTCATCATCTAAGTAGAGCCATCCCTTTCTAGAGATGGAGTATCCTTCGATAAGCTGAAATGTGTGAAGGTCGATTTCATAAAGAACCCACGAGGTATGCCCAGGTGCTCCTTTTTGGAGCCATTCCTGCCAGGAGGTTTTTGCGGGATCTATCTGAGCCATAGGAAGGGAGATCTCTTCGAAAAGGATGCTCTCAGAAGAGATGTCTCGAATTATAAGAAGAGAGTAAGTCCGATCTTGTTTTGTGACCATGTAATCCCCCTTTTGTGCTTGCCGGAGTTTGTCTCCCAAAGCAAAAGAGGAAAGAAACACAAATACACTGCAAAAGAAAACTAAATTCGCTAATATACGCATCACTTGATCGTCCTTTTCTTCATTATAGATGAGAAAAGGTATATCCAGAATAGAATTATTCATTGCAGTTATATTCAAAAAGCAAGAGAGAGGGGATTTTGCAAAAAATAGGGATCTATTGGCTTGTGATATCATGCGTTGTAAATGGATTTTCTGCTGTATGCCAAGAATTAGGGGAAGTTTCTATAGAAGACGTAAATAAAAAAATAGAGAGCATAGGTCGCCAAAAGCTGGCCGCTGAAGCGGAGAGATCGAGGCATTTACAGAAAGCTCAGCGTTGGCAATTTGATCCTAGCCGCTTTGCAGAAGCTCGGCAGGAATTCGAGCTTGCAGAACAGATGGAACAAAAGATTTTTTTACTCGAAAATCAAAGAGAGGCTCTGGAACAAAAAAAACAGGAAATCAGCAAAGAGGTTTTGCCATGAAAACATTTCGAGAAGAATCTTGCGGCCTGCTTACCGATCTATACGAGATCACCATGGCATATGGTTATTGGAAAGCAAATATAGCAGATCGCTTGGCATCGTTTCAGTTATTTTTTCGTAAAAAGCCGTTTCATGGAGAGTATGCAATCGCTGCTGGCTTGGGAACTTTGATTGAGTATCTTGCTCGCTTCCGTTTTGAGCCTTCTGATTTAACCTATTTGGAGTCACTGAAAGATCAACAGGGGAATGCTATTTTCGAAAAAGGATTTTTAGATTATTTAGAAAAGTTTTCTTTTGTTTGCGATGTCGATGCAATCCCAGAAGGAACTCTAGTATTTCCGCATGAACCTCTTTTGCGTGTTACAGGCCCTATTCTACAGGCTCAATTGTTGGAGAGCTTGGCCTTGAATGTGATTAATTTTCAGACTTTGATTGCGACAAAAGCATCGAGAGTTTGCTTTGCTGCTGGTTCGGATCCTGTTGTTGAATTTGGGTTGCGCAGAGCTCAAGGTGTCGATGGGGCGATGTCTGCAAGCAGAGCCTCATTTATTGGAGGATGCCAGGCTACTTCGAATGTGCTAGCTGGCAAAGAATTCGACATTCCGGTCAAAGGCACCCATGCTCATAGCTGGATCATGGCTTTTGACCAAGAAAAAGAGGCTTTTGAAGTCTATGCAAAGGCGCTTCCTGACCAGTGTGTGTTCTTGATTGATACCTACAATTCGATCGAAGGAACAAAATGCGCAATCGAAGTAGCGAAAAATATGAGAAAACGGGGAAAAGAAATTCTTGGGGTACGTTTAGATTCCGGGGACCTTGCAGCATTGAGCATTAGGATTCGAAAGATGTTGGATGAAGAGGGATTCCCTCATGCAAAGATCATGGCTAGCAACGAATTGGATGAGTTTCTCATCCGAGATCTCAAGCATCAAGGAGCGCAGATCGACATATGGGGAGTGGGAACGAATCTGGTAACAGGAAAAGAGCAGCCAGCCTTAGATGGAGTCTATAAGCTCTCTGCTTTGTGTGATCGTGAGGGGAAGTGGAACTATAAGATCAAAATTTCAGACCAAATCCTTAAAGTTACGAATCCGGGAATTTTGCAAGTCCGGCGTTTTTTTGATCAGAATGGATGGATATCCGATATGATCTATGACACCCATCTAGGTTGTGAGGAGGCGGTATGCATTGATATGCAAGATCCGACATCAGAAAGAATCATAAAGTCGCATATGGCATATGAAGATCTACTGGTGCCTATTTTGCGCAAAGGATCCTTAGTTTACAAGACACCTACTCTTGCTGAAATCCAGCAGAGAACGCATGATCAACTAGAAAATCTTCCTTTGCCTTGCCGTCGGTTTCTGAATCCTCAGCCTTATTACGTAGGGATGGAAAAAAAACTGTATCAATTGAAAAAGAGCTTAATCCAGAAAGTTAAGAGTCCATCATGAGTGCGTTAATTGTGGTCGATATGCAGCGAGACTTTATGCCGGGAGGGGCTTTGCCCGTTCCTGATGCTGATGCTATCCTTCCTCTAGTGAATCAATGCATAGATCTGTTTTCTGAGGTGGTTGCATCAAAAGACTGGCATCCCAAAGATCATGTCAGTTTTGCAGAAAATCATCCGGGTAAGAAGATTGGCGAAGAGATAGTCCTAGGAGAGATTTCACAAATCTTATGGCCTAAGCATTGTGTACAAGGGACTCTAGGCTCTGAATATGTAGAAGGGCTTCACCATAAGAAAATATCAGCTGTATTCTACAAAGGGACAGATTCTGATATTGATAGTTACAGCGCCTTTTTTGACAATGCAAGAAAACGTTCTACAGGGCTAGCGAGCTATCTGGAAAGCCGAGGGATCAAGACTCTCTATTTTGCAGGGGTGGCTTTAGACTATTGCGTGCTCTACTCCGTGCTGGATGCTATCGATCTTGGTTTCAAAGTATTTGTCATTTGCGATGCTTGCAAGGCGATCAACCTTCATCCTCAAGATGAGCAGCATGCTCTAGAAGCGATGGCTTGCAAGGGAGTGAATCTATCCAATTTAAGAGAAGTCTCTAAGCTTCGCTTGTAAAAAGTCAGAAGAGGCTCCTACAAATAGAAATTGCTTAAGCCGGCTTGTCTGGCCTTTTATCAGGTGAATCTTTGACTTGGGAAAATCAAAAAAATCAGAGAGGAAGTCGATTAAGGCTGTATTTGCATCTCCTTTTTCTGCAATGGCTTTCACCCGGACTTTTAGGTATCTATCTTCCTTTCCTACGATCTCTGTCTTAGAAGCTCTTGGGGTTGCTTTGACAAAAAGCAAAGACCCATCTTTACAAGGAAGAATCATGAGAATCCTTTTCTAGGTAGAGGATGTCTAGTTGTTTGTATTGTTTTTCAATGCCTTCTTGGAGGTCTCCCAGGATGCGGGAAAGGTGGATCACTTGTTCCGTAAGTCCAAGAGAAGCTGCCTGCGCTAGTTCTTTTTCCTTAGCCTGAAGTAGGGACTCTTGGTCTTCAATTGCTTTCTCTAAGGAGGAAATCTCTTTTTCTAAAGCTTTAGGTTTTCTTTTATGTGAGATCGGTGCAGGGATTGGAACTACTTTGTTCTTGGAAGGGGCGGCCTGTTCTTCCCAGCTGGATTTTTCTAAAAACTCTTCATAAGAGCCGAGAAAATGGTGTTGTTTTTTTCCTTGGAATACCAGCAGTTCATCGGCTGCAAATCGATCCAAGACCCACTCGCTATGGGTGACTATAATAACTGCCCCTGGAAATGTATCGATTGCTTGGATAAGAGCTTCGATCGACTCCATGTCCAGGTGATGTGTAGGTTCATCGAGTAAAAGAAGATTGCTTGGTGTTGCAAGGATCTTGCCGAGTAAAACGCGGCTCCTTTCTCCTCCAGATAATACCGATATTTTTTTCTTAGCAGCGTCTGCTGAAAACATCATCTGTCCACAGATGGTTCTTGCCTGCATATAGCTAAGCTGAGGATTGGCTTGGGCGATCTCTTCTTCAATAGTCATTTCAGGGTTCAGCTGGTCGATGTGGGTTTGTCCAAAATAGCCGAATCGGACTTGTTCTGACTGAGAGAGAGAGCCTTTGAGGGGTTTGAGTTCTCCTGCTAAGAGTTTAAGCAAGGTGGATTTGCCAATCCCATTTTTTCCGATAATCGCAATCCGTTTCCCTTTTTCTACATCTAAAGAGACATGGTCAATGAGGGGGGTATCTGGATGATAAGAAAAGCTAAGTTCTTTTGCTGAGAGCATTTTCTTCCCGGCAAAAGGACTGTATTGGAAGGTGAAGTCGAGGTTTTCTATAGAAGCGAGCCTGGTAAGGCTAGGCATGCGGGCTAGAGCTTTAGCTCTCGATTGCGCCTGCGAAGCTTTCGAGGCTTTTGCTCCAAACCTGCGGATATATTCTTCTGCATGCATTCGTTTCTTTTCAAGGTTAGCGCGTGTTTTTTCGTAGAGCTCTTCCTCTTCGAGGATCTTTGCAAAATACGACTCGGTATTTCCTTGCACCTTTTTTGCTTTTTTACGGTGGATTCCCAGCATATGGCTGCATACGCCATCGAGAAAATCTCTATCATGAGAGATGATCAGACACTCTCCATTCCATTGGGAAAGATATCTTCGCAGCCATTTAAGAGTCACAATGTCCAAGTAGTTGGTTGGCTCATCCAGAAGAAGGCAGTTTGGCTGGGCGCTCAAAACTTTTGCAAGTTTCAGTCTTAAATGAAACCCTCCAGAAAGCTTCTGGGGATCTTGAAAGAGAAGTTCCTTGTCAAAACCAAGCCCAAATAGAATTTTTTCTACAAGATGAGAAGCTTCTTTTTGCTCAGGTGATAGCTCTCTTAAGGCTTCTTCTAAAACAGTCTCTTCTAGAAACTGGGAGTGTTGTTCTAAATACCCCAGTTGGTATCCTTTCGGCAGAGTGATCGTGCCGCTATCGGCTTCTTCTTTCCCACATAGGATTTTCAGCAGGGTGGTTTTTCCGCTCCCATTCCTTCCAAGAAGACCGCATTTTTCTCCCTTTTGCAGAGAAAAAGATAGATCGGAAAATAATAGGGTTCCTTGATATCCTTTCGATAGGCGATTGACTTGTACCATGTGATCATCCAAAAGAGAGAAGTGATCTACATTGTAATCTCTCTTTTGGGAGAAATCAAGAATCTCTGTTTTTTAAAAATAGATTGTATATGCGACTAGCGCATCTTGCCCATATGGATTTTCTTCAGCTTTCCATCGTTGTATCACACCGGCTTTAAGCAGCTCTTCTAATCCGCATTCAAAGCGAGCTCTTTCTTCTGAATAGGTTTCTTCAAAGCCGAAAAAAGGTTGCCAATGGAGAGTCGTATGCTGGAATAAGTAGTTTTCTGATCCAGGAGAGCAGTAGGTGTTGCATAAAGTGCGGTTCTCATCAAATTTTTCTACAATGCGCCTTGCCCAAGAGCTTTCTGGCCATCTCTCTTTATCGATTTCACGAGGCAAAGGCTTTGCGTAATGCCATCGGCTCCACTCTCTTCGGGTGGTAAATTCCTCCTGTCTTTTGGAGATCGCTTCTTCTTCAGAAAGGGGCAAAACAACAGAGTTGTGCCGAGCAACTTGGTATACTTTTTCGACAAATAGAGGGGGGACTATGCCTACAAGTCTTGAAAGCCCTGTACAAATAAGAGAAGGATTTGCTTCTATTCGTTCAAAGTCGATAAAACTCCATCCTTTATCTGTATCCCAAATCAGATTTTTTCTTTGAGAGTCCCAATAGCCGATTTCTGCAACCGCTTCGGCTAGTTCTTGTGTCATGGCTTCCCATTTTCTATAAAGATCTGGATTTTCTGGAATTCTTTCAAACTCCTGTTCCATCGCTTCTTGTGCTTGCTCTACATCTGTCGTCCCTTTTGCTTTTTCCATAATGAATAAGGTATTCTTAGCTGTAATCGGAAAAATGACTCCATTGGGCACGTGGCAGTAGGAAAAGCCTCTTTGGCTGAAACGCTCTTTTGCATATCTCAGAGCTTCAATGGATTCTGTAGCTTGTGATGGGCTCATCCATTTGAATACAAGACCCGGGAAATCGGGATGTGAAAACACTTCGGAGTGTTTTCCGTTAAAGTAACGAAAAGGGCCTCCTTTTGCGGAGATTTCTTCCGCATGCTCTCTCACTAAAGAACAGGCTTTGGCATAGAGATAAGGATTGGTTGTTTCTGTGCAAATAGTCATCTCGCCATCCTTTCGATTTTGTTTACCAAGAATGATACGAAAATTTTGTTTTTTCTTTATTAAGATTTTATAAATTCTATTGACGTCTAGGTGTTTGAAAATATAAGATCCTTCTGTTTTTGAGGGGTTTATAATGCGTATCTTATGCTGTATTTTTTGTATTCCTTTTATGCACCTTTCCGCACTTAGCTTGGATGAAGCTGCAGAAGAGATTGTAGAGGCTGGCGTCTTTTTACACCGACTAGGTCTTTGTCCCGCGACTTCAGGCAATCTCTCTAGAAAACTAGAGGAACAGTCTATCGTTGTGACGGCTACAGGCAAGCATAAAGGATACTTGACTGTGGATGATGTCTTAGTAATCGATAGCAAAGGCAATCCTCAAGATAGAGAAAAAAAACCTTCAGCAGAAGCCTTTCTTCATACAGCGATCTACTCTGTATTAAAAGATGTGGGAGCTGTGTTGCACACCCACTCTTTAAACGGAACTGTCTTGACCCGGCTAATGCCCTCTGCAAAAACATGGACAACGGAAGGTTATGAGATGCATAAGGTTTTTTCTGGAATAAAAACTCATGAAAGCCGCTTGGAAATTCCCATTTTTGAAAATTCTCAGGATATCGCATCTATGGCTGAAGAGGTATCGCATTACTTAGAAGAGCATCCGCAAGTGCATGGTTTTCTCATTCGGGGACATGGGTTCTATACGTGGGGACGAGATATGAAAGAAGCGAAAATGCGTGTGGAGGCGTTTGAGTATTTATTTGACGCGGAACTGAAAATTCATCTTGCAGCACTAAGGTAGTATTTATGCGTTTTATAACGGCTTTTTTAATGTTTGGGATCAGCCTGCATGCAACTCTCATTGTAGATGGGTTTGCTATTCGATATCACGAAGGAGACCTTACCGTTCTTAATCAGCAAAAGCTACCTTGTGAAGAAGAATGGATTGATGTCCAAACAGCAGAAGAGATGAGGGATATCATCGTTTCTTTGAAAGTGCGCGGTGCGCCTATGATTGGGATTGCCGCCGTTTTGTCTTTAGCCCAGATGGCAGAACAGGGCGCTTCCAAAGAGTCGATCCAAAAAGCAGCTGAACTTTTAAAAAATGCAAGACCTACAGCTGTGAATTTAGCAACCTATATTGCTCGAGTGTTAGATGCGATAGATCAACAAGAAGACTTTCGATTGGCGGTTCTAGAGGTAGCGAAGACTATTTACTATGAAGATCTCAACCTTTGCAACCACATGGGATGGATAGGAGCTGAACTGATTGGACAAGAAGAGCAAATTCTGACTATCTGCAATACTGGCAGTTTGGCTACAGCAGGGATTGGGACGGCTTTAGGAGTCATAAAAACAGCGTATGCTCAAGGAAAGAAAATCCATGTCTATGTCTGTGAGACACGCCCTCTTTTACAAGGGGGAAGGCTAACCACTTGGGAGCTGGAAAGAAATGGCATCCCGTATACTTTAATTTGCGACAGTATGGCGGCAGATCTAATGGCCCAAGGGAAAATTAGCCGTGTGCTTGTTGGTGCCGACAGGATTGCCGCCAATGGAGATTTTGCCAATAAGATTGGCACATATTCACTTGCCGTGCTTGCTCGTTACCATCAGATTCCTTTCCATGTAGTTGCCCCCTACACCACGATCGATAGACATTGTCCAGGAAAGGAAGCTATCCTGATCGAGCAAAGAGCAGAGCGTGAGGTCCGTGGTTTTGGAAATGTTATTTGGAGTCCAGATTCGGCGCCCGCTTACAATCCGGCATTCGACATTACCCCAGCTTCCCTTGTAACAAGCTATATTTTAGATGCTGGGAATTGGGATCTTTCTAGGTTTCTTCTCGAGGTGCAAAAATGAGAGGTTTTCTATCTTTACCGCTTCTTTTCCTATCGTTTTTTCATCTCCACGCAAAAGAACCCGTGGATGCAGTCTTAACCGATATTGAAGGCACTACGACATCTATTTCCTTTGTTCATGACACTCTCTTTCCTTATGCGCGATCTCATGTAAAGGAATATCTGCTTTTACACCAAGAGGAACCTGCCGTATTGGAATTGATAGGCGAAGTTGCGAGGATTGCAGGAGATGAAAAGATGGATCTTTCCCAAGTGACTGACATCCTTTTGTCTTGGATGAGAGAAGACAGGAAAATCACAGTCTTAAAAACTCTTCAAGGCATGATGTGGAAAGAAGGGTATGAAAGAGGGGACTTCCAAGGACATGTTTATCTCGATGCATGGGAAGGACTGCAGCGCTGGCATGAGAGAGGACTTAGCTTGTATGTATATTCCTCTGGTTCCGAAGCTGCACAAAGGCTCCTTTTTTCTCATTCTACATATGGAGACATGACAGCTCTTTTTTCCGGATATTTCGACACGAAAATAGGGGGGAAACGAGAAAGCAGCTCCTATTCCAGAATTGCAGAGCAGCTGGGATTGCCTCCACATAGAATTCTCTTTCTATCGGATGTAATAGAAGAATTAGACGCTGCTGCGACTGTAGGTATGCAGACGTGTTTGATTGCAAGAGAAGTAGAATACTGCGGCTCATGCCCTCATCCTATAGAGCCCAACTTTGATAGGGTTAATCCGTAAAGAATTCTGCGATGGGGCTTTTAACTGCTTGCATAAATATAATCATATGTTGTATTATATATTCAAATGAATAGATTTATAAAAGCCGGCGAAGCCGCTAGAATTTTAGGTGTGACCGTTCAAACTCTCCGTAGATGGGAGAAATCCGGTCAGCTTATGCCGGATAAAAAGAGTGAAGGCGGCACCCGTTACTACGATATCGATCGGCTCTTAGGAGTTTCTTCCAAAGAGTCCACTCTCACCTATGCTTACGCTAGGGTTTCTTCTCATGATCAAAAAGCAGACCTTCAAAGACAAAAACAAGTTCTCTCCACCTGTGCGACACGAAGTCGCATAAAGAGTTGTCCCCTCTAAAGGGACCTTCCTTATAG
>CAMFIG010000016.1 GCA_945952445.1 uncultured Chlamydiae bacterium | reverse complement strand
GAGTCTATCAGATCCTATCAATTAAATTTATGAATTTATTTTTTAGGAGTGGTATTATTCATAAAGCATCTACTGCGGCACCTACGGATTGCTGACAGATACATGCAAAGTTCGTCAGAGCACTGGATCCTTCAAGCGCGGCATCTAATGGTCTTTACAAGATCTCTTTATTCCACAATTTCTGGATAAAATCTTGCCATGGCAGATCGATTATATAGGTGTTATTAGATAGGGTGATTTTTCTGGCTTTTGGAGTTAGGGAAACACAATAGGCTTGTTTGGGCTGATGTTCTTCGATGAATGCTTCTAACCCCCGTAAGTCCATTCTGTCTACATGATTTGAAATTTTTGCCTCAATCGCAACCTCTCCATCACCCAAAATGAAATCGACTTCAAGATCAGATTTTGTGCGCCAATATGAAATAGAAAAATCGAGATCATTCAATCCGCGATATGCGATGAGTTCAGTCAAGAGCCAATGTTCAAAAGCAGCTCCTGCTTCTTTTCCTTTGAGGGCTTCCAAAGTTCTTTTTTGCAAAAAGCCCGCAACACCCACATCAAACAGATAAAATTTCGGTGTAGATGTAATCACATCTCTTTTCCCTAGTTTATGAAAAGGATCTAAACGATAACCCACAAGAGTATCGACTAAGATGTCGTAATATTCCTTGACTGTCTTTGCGTCAACGCCGCAATCTCGTGAAATATTAACAAAGTTTGTCATCTCCCCATGAGTTAATGCCATCGCGTCGAGAAAGCGAGAAAATCCAGCTAAATTTCTTACAAGAGATTCTTTCTGGATCTCTTCTATTAAATAATCTTGGATATAGGATTTAAGGAAACGACGAGGCTGGTTGCTAAAATAGGCAATCGGCAAGAGTCCATGTTTCAGAGCTCTAAGCAGATTGAAATCGTTAATCTCCGGATATACAAGAGGATAAAAATGGGTTTTCCAAGCTCTTCCTGCTAGAAGGTGGGTTCCTGCAGCTTTTAATTTTCTTGCGCTGGAACCACAGAGAATAAAGTAACAAGGTTTGTGGTTTTCAATGAGCCAATGCACCTCATTCAGTAATAGAGGCACTTTTTGTACTTCATCGATAATGATGGGATTTTTTAAAGTCTCAGGAGATAATTGAAGAATCTCTTCTCTCAAACGGAACGGTTCTTTTAGAAATCTCAAATATATATCTGTCTGTAACAGATCATAGTAAACCGAGTCCGGAAAGTGACGGTGCAAATACGTTGACTTGCCCGAATTTCGTGCTCCCCAAAGAAATATTGATTGTCCAACCGGGACTTCTAAGTTGAGGTATCGTTCTACTTCTTCCACGGAGGCAGCTCCTTTTTCGTGTAACTTAATCGGAGCATGCTCCTTTTAAGTTTAAATCGCAACATCTTGCGTAACAAGAACAAAATAAGTGGGTTAGTAAAGTCTTATAGACCTTCTTCTGAGCTGCCATCCGTCGGATTTCTCACTTTTACTCTTGGGGATTGCTCAGGATTAACGGTCTTTTTTAACTAAAATTTCCTTCCCTAGATATAAATCTTTGTTTAGCTAAATTTTTAAAGAGCATGATTGGATAGGAAAGAAAACATCTGCGCCATAGATTGCGCTTCAGCATATTCCTTTAGCATGGCTTGGACCACTTGTTTGGCGGGTTTGTTTTTTAGATCCTCAAGCACCCGATTGAATAGCTCGGTTTTACTTGTAATTTGACGCAAATGATTTTGCATTGATTGAAAACTTTCGTGGTAGTGCTTAGAGGCAAAATGCGCGATTGTAGAGAATCTTGGATGCCAGCGCATCATGTCGACTTCTGTTTGTAGCTGCTTTGCCTGATCTTCTAAGAATGAGTTATAAAGAGAGAGGTTATCTTCAGAAAGCGATTTGTTTTCGTCTTCGGTTAGTAGGTCCATCTTGTATTGGATGAGAAGATGGAGGTCTTTTTCTTGGTAAGCTGCGGTGATTTGCTTCATGGCCTCTAGCTTCGCTACTTTTTTATCTGGACATTGTTCGAGATCTGGATGCAGTTCTTTGGCTAGTTCTTTATAGAGTGTATTGATCCCTTTGTCCTTGATCTGCTTTAGCTGTTCATACCGCTCTTCTTTTTTTGATTTTGGTTTTTCTTTCTGATTCTCCTCGGCTTCTTGCCGAGCATTATCAATGGCTTCAAAAATTTTACGCTGAGCATCATATGGATCATCTTCTGCATGAATATCAGAAAGATCAAGATCTAGCCCCATCTCTTTAAAGAGATCGGATAGTTTGTTTTGCTCTTGGTTAAACAGCTGATTTTCAATTTCTTTTAGATCTTCCCCTGTCAGTTCGTCGAAGATATCTTGTAGCTCTTGATCAATTTCATGAGCGTGTTTAAAGCAGCGCAACTCTTCGAGCCGATCGATGAGTAGTTCTTTAAATATTTTTTTGTCTTTGGAAGAGATCTTGCTTTGGGCATATATGGGAAAGAGCATTTTGAGGAAATTCTCAAGAGATTCAACGAGCTTTTCTTGTGCAGGATTGATATTCCGGCTGTAGTAATTCAGTAGAAGTTCACACTCTTCTTCAATCTGCTGTCTTTTTTTTTGGAGAGTGGAGATTTTTTTCTTCAGTCGGTTGAATTTCTTTTGTGCGGGAGATAGGAGGTTTTTTTTCTGTGTCGGGATGATGTTATGCATTTGGACTCTCATAGAAAGGGTTGAGCTGGCAGGCATTATAGGTATAACAAAGATTCTGTTCCATGGATTCTCAAGGGGTGTTAAAAAAAGATTCCTTTTCTTGACATTTCAAAATTTTTTTAAGTAATCTAAGTTCCTGATTACCTGGACCACTTAACGCAAGGGATACTATGACTCTACTGACAACATGTATGAGAATCTTGATTTTTTTGCAGTTGTTTTCTGTGATAACTTATGCACAGACGGCAACTCTAACCATTCTATCTTTTAACGACGTTTATGAGATTATTCCCGACCAGAATGGAAGAGGCGGGTTTGCCCACATGCAGACTCTGCTCAACCGAGAAAGAGCCTCTGCAGCACACCACATTACCACCGTAAACGGAGATTTCCTCTCTCCTTGCCTTTTATCGATTTTCGACAAAGGGGCTCATAGGATCGAATTATTTAACATGCTCGGGATCGATGTGGTGGCTTTAGGAAATCATGAATTTGATTTTGGTCCTGATGAAGTCAGAAAGAGAATTGCAGAGTCTAATTTTCCTTGGCTTGCAGCGAATGCAATTGGGTTGGATGGCAATCCCTTTACAGGTCCGCAGCAAACTTTGATTGTCGATGTAGAAGGCATTAAGGTGGGTTTTTTTGGTTTGATTACAGTAGAAACTTCCGAACTGTCTTCTACTGAAAAGAAAGTTTGCTTTGCGCCTCTTGTCTTTACAGCAAGGCAGATGATTCGGGAGCTGAAAGCCAAAGGCGCTGATGTCATCGTCGCCTTGACACATCTGCTGATCGAAGAAGATCGTCAGCTTGCAAAGGAAGTTCCAGAAATCGATGTGATTTTAGGGGGGCATGATCACGATCCAATCACGTGGTACGATGATAAGACATTTGTCCATAAATCCGGGCAAAATGCCTATTATCTTGCGAGAATCGATCTTGTGATGGAAAAAGAGGAGGGCAATTCCCGTGCCAGGGTGTTTCCTTCTTGGAAGGTGATTTTAAATAAAGGGGCTGAGCCCGATCCGGTCATGGCAGCAAAAGTCGATGGTTATCAGGAAGTGCTGCAGAAAGTCACTTCTGAGCCGATTGGCGTGATCGACATGCAATGCGATAGTTTGTATTCTAACGTCCGAGCAAAAGAGACGGAATGGGGTAATCTTGTAGCTGACTCCCTGCGCTTTGGGTGCCAAGCAGATGCTGCTATTGTCGTTGGAGGGATCATCCGAGGTAACCGGCTTTACTACCCTGGAATGCGTCTTAACTTAAAAGACTTATTGATGGAGCTTCCCTTTGGTAATCTAAGCGTTGTAGTCGAAATCAGCGGGGCTAGTATCCGTGCAGCCTTAGAAAATGGTGTCTCTCAGGTTGAAGGGAAAGCGGGGCGTTTTCCTCAGGTGTCGGGCATTATATTCAGTTATGATGCTACATTGCCGCCAGGTAAGAGGATCGTAGAGGTGCTCGTCAATGGAGAGCCTTTGGAGGAAGGGCGGTTGTATAAGGTGGCGACGGTAGACTATCTCTTTCATGGAGGCGATGGGTATCATATGTTTAAAAGCGGTCGGATTATATTGCCTCCTCAGCAAAAAGTAGATCTGGTCGGGCTTGTGGCAAAATATATTAAAATGTTGCCTAGTTTACGGATCCCCATTGAAGATCGCATTATTGTAAGAGACCGTTCCCGTACTTTGGATGACACTGAGATCCCTCTTTAAGGGATCTTTTCTATCGGCTTTGCTAAGACCTCCTCTTGGGTATTGGCGTTGATAAGAAGATAGGGGTAATTAGGATCTTTTCCTGGGACGATTTTTAATGGAGCTGGGAAGATCCATAGCTGGCTGATAGATTGGCTGTCTGGAGCCACTTCCCAGTAGCTCCCATCGCTAAGCTCTAGATATTTGCCATTTTCGATGTTGCCTGCGAGGGTGAGGATCTCTTGGGAGATCGATGTTTCTTCCTGGGCTGATAGGCTAAGAATCGCGTATAGAAAGAACATAAGAGATCTCCTTGGCTTTAAGATCTTGCTTGTAGCGCAAGGATGATTTTCTTTAAAGAGGTTTGGGATAGACAATTCTTAAGCTGTCGCGGATCGGGATCAGGGCTTTAGGGTGATGGTTTCGATCTTGCGTGAGCTTTTCTGCTTGGAGATAAAATTTCCATGATTCAGGGTAGTCAAGTCTTTCGTAGCATAGGATGGATAAATAGTATTCTACTGTCGCATTGCAGGGGTCGATGGCGTGATATTTGAGGAGAATGTCGAGGGCTTCGCTTTTTCTTCCGAGCTGCAGGTAGGTTGTTGCTAGCTGTAAGAGCCCGGCACGGAACTTTGGGTATTTTTTGATGATCTTTTGTAGGGAAGCTTGTTTTTCCAAAATTGAAGAGCGATTTTCGTCGACAGGTAAGAAGATCGCCTGCGCTCCTTCGACGGGAGCGTAGCCTTTTAATAGATCCTCGGGTAGCGTCTCTGCAGAGACTGCATATTCAAATGTGATGCCTTCGATCTCTTTGAGAAGCGCTTTTCCTTCTTTTTTTTTGCCGATGAACAGGTAATTCATCCCCAAGAACATCTTAAGAAGAGGATCATGGGGCAGATAAGGAAGGGCCCTTTGATATAGATCCACAGTTGTTGCATAGTCTTGGCGGGACCAGCTGACGGAAGCTTGGTTGATGAAAGCCAAGCCCACGACCTCTTTGGTATTTCTGGTTTCTAAGCTTCGGGTATTGACTCCTAGATAGAGGTCAGAAGGGAGGTTGATTCCGCGGGCTGTTGTCTCGATATTGGTTTCCACGCCTTCTTCTGTATAACGCAGGTAAATGTGGCCGGGAGGAGTGACGATTTCCAGGGGAAGGGCAAGTCTTTGTGCTAGGCAAAGATAAAGGATGGAAACGCCAAGGCATACCCCCAGGCGGCTGTCAAGAACGGAGGGTAGGAAGGTGTATAAGTCGATATCTTTGGCATAGATTGAATGAGGAGGAAAACGAAAACCCATTTCCTGAAAGATAAACCGATTGATCTGCTCAATTTTCTCTAGAGGAGTTGCATTTTCGGGAAGGCGGACGAGGATCTGTAGTGCCATAAGATCTAAGCTGGCCTCATATTGCCGGATATGCAGCTTGGGATTTTCTTCTTTTTCAAATTGGTAGATCAGAAGAGCTCTTGCCAGATCCACCTCTTCAGAAGGCAAAGCAAGCAGCTCTTTTTCTTCCCATACAGCATGTCCTTTAAGCGATTTGTGATGGAGCCGCGAGCTAATTCTCTCCATAATTTGTAGTTGCTCTTCGGTGAGAGTGACTGCCGGATCTGAGGGCTGCCTTGTCACCAGTGAGATGATCGCTTGGATGTCGAACTTCGGAAGAATCAAAGGAGAAGAGGTGATGGGTCTGTCGTGGCCGCATAGAAGCTGCCAAGCGTGGTCAAGAGCGAGTTTTCCCTCTTTGGTGTCGGGGTAGAGTTCATAAAAGGCGAGGTTTTGGAGAATCGACAGAGGGTCTAGAGAGTAATATAGAGCTGTTAAAGCGGACCTGCGCTCTCCTTTTTCCTTGGAAATCCCGGAGATGGGTAGGCTGATGAGAAGTAAAGAGTGAACCCATTTTTTAAGCATACGCAACCTTGTCTTCTAAGATAGGCTAGTATAGCAAAAGAAGTCAAAATAGCCTATTTTTTAGAGGGAAATTTTTTTTTACTAAGAGAGGATTGCGCGGATTTTCTGGAAAAGTCCTTCGTGGGTAGTCATTTCTTTTACGTTAAGACGAAATCTATACGTCCAGTTCGTTGCGAGGATTTTCCCGGGAACGTTGATCCGTTCTTCTTCGAGCCCGGGCCATACGCAGTCTGGGAAAAGAGCGAGATATTCTTGTAAGAGGTTGATGTGGAACAGACTAGGCGTTTTATGGCTTTCTTGCAGGATTTCCATGCGGTGTTCTGAGGAAAGTTCGGGAGTATAAGTCCAGCCTTTGAATTTGGCATATTGCTTCGACTCTTCGGGAAGCTCTTTCCACCATTGGGCTAGTGTTGGAGAATCATGCGTTGAAACGCAGGTTAAACTAACTGGCGGATATTCTTGGCATGGGATGAATCTTCCATCTTCTTCCCACATCCTCTCCCAGCGCAGCACCTTAGTGCCGCAGATCCCCAGTTGTAACAGTGTTGCCTTGGCGACCACAGGGACGACTCCGAGGTCTTCTGCAATCGGCAACATAGCAGAGCTATGTACCAAGGTCTCTAAGATCTCTTTGCCTTGGAAACCCCATAAGCTCTCATCAGATGGGACAAATTTCCCTTCTCGGCTGGGATGATGCAGAGGGATCGCCCACAATCGAAAAAAGCCAACAACATGATCTAAACGGTAGAGATCATAAAAATGGCCCGCATAGTGCAACCTCTGCTTCCACCATAGGTAATGCCCTTTTTTCATGGCTTGCCAGTTAAAGATCGGAAATCCCCAGTATTGCCCTTCGGGGGTATAACGATCAGGAGGAGCTCCTGCTGCAAAATCTAGAAGGAAGAGTTCTGGATATGCCCAAACATCTGCACTATCGGGACTGATCAGAATGGGGATGTCGCCTTTTAATAAGATTTTCTGGGTTTTGGCATATTCCTTGACTTTGGATAGTTGCTCAAAACAAAGATATTGGAGGCATAGATAGAAGAAGAGCTCTTTTTCGTTTTTTGCAAGAAGGCGGTCAAATTCCTTTTTCGATGGGTATTTGAGCTCATTTGGCCATGTAGCAAAGGCGTTTTGCCCTAGCTTGTCTTTGAGGACCTTAAAGAGGGCGTAAGGAAAAAGCCAGTTATGTTTCGATACGAAATCCCGATATCGTGCTGTCTTAGCGATCCTTGCCCCAAAGGTGTCTACATAGAGATGAAGAAAGTTCATTTTGTGGCTTTGGACTTCGCTATATAAGATTCTAGGAGATGCATTGAGAATATTGAGAGAGGCTATTTTTTCTTGTAGCGAGGGAGAAAGTTTGAGGTAAGGAAGTTCTTGCAAGGTAAGATAGATAGGGTTGAGAGCGCAAGAAGAGACTGCATTGTAGGGGCTGGGGTCGGATCCAGAGTCGTTAAGAGGGAGCAGCTGGATTACATCCATCCCTAGATGGCGACACCAATCGATCATGGGGATCAGATCTAAAAATGTGCCGATCCCATCGCCTTGAACAGATCGAAGAGCGCTTAATGGGAAGTTTATCCCATGATGAGGAAAGATGCCTGCTTTTTTCCACTGGCGTGAAGTCGGGGTTTGCTGTAGGAAGTTTACAAGCGAGTCCATGCATTCCTCAAGGTCTTTTCATTCCAAAAAAAGGGGATTCTTTTCCGGAAGAAGAGATAGTAACAGCAGCTAAGTCTCCTCTTTCTACGGCAACCCTCCAGAGGTCGGCTTTCTCTACAAACTTTAACAGTTCTTCTAAAAAAAACTCTGGTTTAAGGGAAGATATTGGATAATAGACAAAGGCGGCAAGTTGATTATTTCTTTCTGAATAGGCAAGTGTAAAGGGCATTGCCTCCTGGTTATTGGTTTTAAGAGCTTCTTTCAGGGCATTTTCTCTGAATTTCCCCGGAGGCAGCTCGCAGAGAAACGAGGCGATGAGGACTTTTTCTTTGAGTTC
Source organism: uncultured Chlamydiae bacterium (assembly GCA_945952445.1). Taxonomy (GTDB): domain Bacteria; phylum Chlamydiota; class Chlamydiia; order Chlamydiales; family Rhabdochlamydiaceae; genus CAMFIG01. Next base: position 33,445 of record CAMFIG010000016.1, on the reverse strand, counting down.
ATCCCACTCGATTTGCACGCGCATGACTTCATTGATATTGAGTCTGCAAAGCTTGCCTTTTTCCACGTGGAGAGGGATGTTCAGGCTTTTACTGAGGACTTCTATTAGCTCATCAAATATACTCATGATGATTCTTCCTCCTCTTCCTCTTCTTCAAGCTTGTCTTCGAGATCTTCTAAGGTGTCAATAAATACGGTTAAGACGTCTTGTCGATGTTGCTCTGAGCGGAAAAGACGGGGGGCGACATAGCGCACGCCATCGCGCATCTGTGTGAAGATGATCATCTCAGCGATAATCTCCTCAGATAACCCAAGCTGTATCCCGGCTTGCAATACTTTCTCGCTGGAGGGATATCTTTCCATGATCAATTTCACGAAGATTTTGGCAAGCATTTCAAAAGTAATTCTGCCCGGCAAAGTCAACCCTTCTCTTTCAAAGGCAGACTGGACTAGCTGCATGCGAGATCGGAAAAATCGGTAGACTCCTAAGATTGCCTGCATCGACCTCGCTTCTGTCATCAGTCGGTGAAGCTCTCCCCGTGCAATCGAAGGTCCTTTGGCTTTTAGATCGCTTCCAAGCGCATGCAAGATAAAAGCGATCACGGTCTTCATCTTTTCAAATGTATAGTTATTGGCAAGCTCAGTAAATAAAGTGGAGGAGTCTCGGGGATTGATCGTGATGTCCCGGTATAGGTCTCTTAGAGAATTGGGGGTTCCAAGGCCCTGCTTGGAAAACTCTCTAGCTTGAAGAGCGATGTTTTTGCCAGCTCTGATCTCTCTTCCATATACTTCGTTAAAGCGCTCTTTAACAGCTCTTAGCTTTTCTGCAAGTTCTTTGTCGGAAGTGGCGATTAAAAAGTCGATAGCATCATCTGCAAGGGCTGGTTCAGGATAGGCCTCCAGAACCTTTTTAAGGATCTCCTCTTCAGTGTCGTTCTTGGAAATCCTAGATCTTAAAAGCAGCAAAGAGCGCGCTTGTAGTTCTGGGTTGTTTCTTTGAAACTCCTCGGAGATCTCTTCGGTTCTTTGGACTTCTGGGACTTCATCCTCTTTTCTGTCTGCTTTTTGGCTTTCTTCTTCTTTTGGTTTTTTTCTGATTCTTGTCTCTAGGGTTTCAAAGTTGCGCGAGAGAGCAATGGGGCTGAAAGTGCCGGCAAGTTCTGCCCATTCTTGGAATTCTTCTGAAGCCGCTTCTTGCCGGATTGCTATATTACGGATCGAAGAGCTTTCAGCAGCTCTTTGTGCTCGAGAGGCATCGGTCTGTATGCCTGGGATTCTCTGTGCGGAAAAAGCATCATCTACCATAGCCGGTTTGCGCTCTCTTTTACGTTAGCTGGACTCTGCCCAGAGGTTGGATCCGAATCTCAGGGACCACTTCTTGGTAAGATACGACTGACAGATCGGGAAACTCGCCTTCAATTAGCTTGCGCACAAAGCGTCTGACATCGATTGCCGTGAGCAAAACTGGTGGCTGGCCGCCGGCCGGCGTTGGAACAATCGTTGTCCTCATGGCATGGAGGATCAGTTGGACGGAGTCGGGATCTAAAGCAAGATAGGATCCTGCGGAGGTTTGTTTGATGGCCCCTCGAACCATGTCTTCGATTTCCGGGTCGAGCAGATACACAGAAAGGATCGACTGTCCTTGAGAGTATTTATAGCTGATGTATCGTTTTAAAGAGGAACGGACATACTCGGTCAAAAGAACCGTATCTTTTTCTGTTTGAGCCCACTCGCTAAGCGCCTCTAAGATTGTCCTTAAATCTTTAATGGAGACCTGTTCCTGGACTAACCTTTTAAAGATTTCTGTCAGCTTTTGCAGAGGAACAAGACGGGTGACTTCCTTAACGAGGTCTGGATAGGATTTCTCGATGAATTCCAAGATCCCACGCACCTCTTGGATGCCGATAAACTCGCTGGCATATTGCTTATAGAAATAAGAGAGATGCAGGATCATCACGTCGAGAGGCTTCCAAAACTTGATACCAGCCTTTTGCAAAATGTCGTGGAATTTTGCATCGATCCATATCGAAGGGAGCCCTATGGAATTTTTCGTCGTTGTAAAAGGGAGGTTAAACCGACGTAGATTTTCTGGGTTTTCGTTAGTTAGCAGCGCTCCATCTAAGATTTTACCTCGGACGATAGGTACTTCATTGAGGTAGATTGAATATTCATCCGGTTCTAGTGTGGGAGAGTCTGTACGGACATGGACTCCGGGAAAGCGGACCCCTAGATCTTGATAGAGAGCGTGGCGCATCTTAGGAATCATCTCTTCGATGAATGTAGTGCCCTGTCTTTCTTTTTTGATGACAAATGAGAGGTTTTTTCCTACCTCTAAAATCACTGGCAATGTAAGCGCATAATCATCTTGAGGTCCACGGACCATGGCATGGCCTTCTACGTCTGTAGATACGGCAGCAGAAGTTAATCCGGCAGTGGATTTGGCTTCCGTTTTCTTCATATTATACCAAACCGTAAAACCGATCCCGCCGATGATAAGTGCTAGAGTAAAAAAGATAAAAGAGGGAAATCCTTTGATAAATCCCATCAGAAAGATCACGACGGAGGCGATCATAATCGCTTTAGGCTGGCCTAAAAGCTGAGTGGAGATCTCCTTGCCAAGAGGGGAGTCTTTTTTATCGCTAGATACCCTCGTGGTTACGATACCGGCTGTAAGAGAGATTAAAAGAGAGGGGATTTGTGAGACGAGGCCGCCTCCGATCGAAAGAAGTGTATACACATGAGCCGCTTGCATAGCGCTCATATGATGCATCGACATCCCGATAATAAGGCCTCCGACGATATTGATCACTGCAATGACAATACCTGCGATGACGTCTCCTTTGACGAACTTCATCGCGCCATCCATAGCTCCATAGAGCTGGCTTTCTTTGGTAAGAGCCAGGCGAAGATCTCTTGCTTGGTTGGCATCGATAACGCCGCTGCGCATATCGGCATCGATACTCATCTGCTTCCCGGGCATCGCATCCAGAGTAAATCGAGCAGCGACTTCGGCAACCCTTTCGGCACCTTTCGTGACGACGATAAATTGCACGATGGTGATGATTAGGAAGACTACGCCTCCTACGACGAAGTTGCCTCCTACGACAAAGTTTCCGAAGGCATAGATGATGTGCCCAGCATCGGCGTGGAGGAGGATCTGTCTTGTAGCCGAGATTTCAATACCTAGACGGAATAAGGTAGTAATCAAAAGCAAGGAAGGGAACATCGATAGTTGGACAGCTCTGGGAATGTAGAGAGCGACCATCAGCAGTGAGATCGACACAGTCAAGTTAATGGCGATCAGGTTGTCTAGTATGTTCGGAGAGACCGGGATGATGATCATCATAATGAGAAGAATGATGAACACGGCGAGAATAATATCGCTCGACTGGTTGATAAATGAGAGGGCTTTGTCTCCGCCTAAAAGCCTAGAGAGCCTGCGCAAAAAATCTTTCATTGAAATAGCTCCGTCCCAAAGGTTTCATTTGATTCTAGATTCTCCAACCATTTTAAAATTTCCGCGACAGCTTGGTATGTTTCTTCCGGGATATAATGATAGAGTTCTCCCTTCTCGAATAAAGTTTGTGCTAAAGCAACATTTCTCATAATTGGTATATTATATTCTACTGCTAATTTTATCATTTGGTCTGCTGCGCTGCCCTTTCCCATTACGAGGATCTTGGGCGCAGGATCCACTTCTGCTTTGTAAGAAAGAGCTACGGCAATATGTATGGGGTTCGTAATCAAGGCTTTTGCGCGCTTGACAGCTGCAGGCCCTTCTTGGTAGGCGATCTCCTGGGCTGTCTGTTTGCGCTTGCTTTTGATATGAGGATCTCCCTCTGTGTCTTTATATTCCTGTTTTACCTCAAATTTTTCCATCCGCATCTCTTTGGCAAAGTGTCTTTTTTGGTATACGAGGTCAAAGACGGCAAGGATTAAGAAAAAGATTCCGACCCGGATCACTACCTTGATAAGGAATTCATTAAACACCTGGGAGATAGCATATACAGGCATTGCAGCTGTGGCGATGATTTCTGGGATGCTATTCCATACGACAGTGTAAATTAAAAAGATCGCTCCGGAGATTTTTAATACCGACTTTAAAAGCTCAAAAAGAGTCTTAAATTTAAAGAGGTTTTTGAGGTTGGAGACCGGATTTAGTTTCTTAAGATCCGGTTTCATAGCCTCCATAGAAAAAAGAGGGCCGATAATCAAAAAACTTGTTAGCAGGCCGATGAGCGTCGTGAGCAGTGCAATCGGGAAGCTTGTGCTGTAGATCACCTCAATCGCTTGCATCATCACTCCCGGAGCTCTATGTTGCAAGTCGGTCTCATGGCGGATACTTTTAAAAGTAGAGATAAGATAGGCCGCAATCCGATCGAAAATATAGCCGGAAGCTGCCAGTGTGGCAGCAATCGATACAATAAAGGTAAAAGCAGAAGGAAAATCTTGCGACTTAGCCACCTGGCCTTTTTTTCTTGCATCGCGTAATTTTTTCGGGGTTGCCTTCTCGGTTTTTTCGGCCATCTGCTTTACTCGTATAAGCGCCTATATATGGCGTCACTGCGTCATCTTAGCATTCTCCTTGTTATCAAGACAAGAAGACGTTCGGTTTTGACAGAAATTCAAACCTGAGAATATCCTGCTGAACCTTAAATTAGGAGAGGTGTATGCGTGGTTTTCTTTGTATGTTGCTCGTCGCTACATGTTTGGGTTTTTCTGAACGTTTTGAGACTTTTTATGGATCTATTGAAGTGGAAGAACCTGTTCTTATCGACCTGATTCACAGCGCTCCTATGCAGAGGCTTAAATCGATACACCAATATGGGATAGCTTACTATACAACTCATAGAGAAGAGTACAATCGCTTTGACCATTCGATGGGAGTCTTTGTTCTTTTAAGGAAAAACAAAGCCTCATTGGAAGAACAGATTGCAGGCCTTTTACATGATGTGTCTCATACGGCATTTTCCCATGTGGGAGACTGGCTTTTTGGAAGAGAATACCAAGAAGAAGACTATCAAACTCTTACCCAGAAGAGGTTTCTCAAAGAATCAGGCTTGGAGACGATCTTAAATCATTATGGATATACAGTAGATCAGGTCCTTGTGAAAAATCAGAATTTTGCAATGTTAGACCTTTCCTTGCCGAACCTGAGCGCAGACAGGATCGATTATAATATTCAGGGAGCCTATTTTCAGAATTACCTGACTAAAGAGGAGGCGTTAGAGCTAGCTGAGAATCTGTCTTACATAGAAGGAAAGTGGATCTCTTCAAGGCAGGATCTGGCTCGGAAAATAGGAGATTATTCCCTATTTATGACGAGGGATTGCTGGTCAGGACCCATCAACTATATGATGTCTCGTTGGTTTGCAGATGCCCTAAAAAGGGGAATTGAAATTGGGATGCTTACTTGGGATGATATCCATTTTGGAATAGATGACCTTATCTGGGAAAAGCTTCTTACTTCAAATGACCCTTTGATTGTGAACAAGATGGGCCTTGTGCAAAGGGCAGGAGTACTCTGCGAGCTTACTCAGCCGGAACTAGCTGATTTTCGCATCCCATTTCGTTGTCGTGGGATCGATCCTTGGATTGAAAAAGAAGGGAACATCTATCGTTTGAGTGCTTTAGATGAGCAATATGGAAATGCCTTAGAAGCGCTCCAAAAGCAGTCTCACATCGGATGGTCCATACGGATTCTAGAAATGCCACCAAGGTAGCTTTTCCTTAGAGAAAAATCCTGCCTTTCTCCAAAGTTCCATAGCTCCATAATGGGTGAGAGAAAAAGTTGAGCCGTCGTCGGAAAGATCCCATACTTTATCGAGCTCTTCTGCATCGATTGGATCCAAGACCTTCATGCAGCGGCGATACCATTCATCATGCTCTGCTACATTGGTAGTATTGACAGCTTCTAAGAGGGGAGTCGTCAACATATTCAGAGAGATATGTTTATAAAAAAGAGAGAGCATCGAAGGCAGTGTTTGCTCGAGCAAAGCAGGGTAGAGAGTTTCTGTAGAGAGATCGAAGGAGAGAGAGTGCTGAAGTCCTATGTGAGAGGCAAGGCAGTTTTTCACGAAGACAGACTGGTGAGTCAGCTGAGCGATTTCCTGATTGCCTTTTACTTTAGTGAGCTTGCGAAGATAGGAGTCATCTGAAGAGAGGATCTCGAGAAACACCTTCTGGATTGTGTTTGTAAGAAATGATTTCACATGCAAAACCTCCGGGGAGTCTTGTGTTGCAGGGGTGTATTGATAGGCTATGGGTAAAGAACCATAGAGAAGGGAGAGCGCTTCAGCGCGTCTTGCCGGGCAATTACGGATCCAACAGGAGATCTCCAAGAGTCTTTTTTCACGCGGCGACAGTAGATCTTCACCAGAGATATCATCTGAGAGGTCTAGCAGATGTTTTATGATGGCTACATAGTAGGCTCCATGGAAGGAGATGTGGGGCTCATCTGAAGAAGGGAATAACGATCGGAGATATGAGCATCCAGTTAAGTTGGCTTTATGGCTTGCAAAAGAAAAGCTTGTGGTATCTTGAATGTGTGATAGGAGGTGTTGTCGTTCTGAAGATGTTTGGATTCTATTTTTGAATGTTGCGAAGAGTTTTGCAATGGTATGTCTATCGATGTCTTGGGGGAGAGCCCTTAGAGGGATTGGCTTTTGGCAGATGGGCAGCTCTCTGCCTGGCAAGAGAACGTAGAGATTTCTACCGTATCGTTGCCGAGGTCTTTTCACAGAAGGGGTAGGTGTTTCAGAGAGCTCTTTGGCTTTTGTATAGACTGCATATGGTTTTTGTGGATCGGATCGGTTTCTTGCGGCGTCGTTAGCAGCAAATAGGTATGGATCTAGCGGTGTATCGTGGATGAGGAAGCAGTGGCTGTGATGTAAAATTGGTTGGACAAATACCAAAGTCCGTATGGGATCTAGAAGAATACGATGGAGAGTATCAACAATTTGTTCATGCACGGCCTTTATCAGTAAAGGCTGTCGAAGCAGAATGTTTTTTAGCAATTCAAACTCTGTTAGGATGGAAGGATTTATTGGTAAAGGCAACGCTACTGTGAGGAGGACGGGATCTGGAGGAAAATATGGCAATAAACACAAGAAAAGCTGTCTAAAATGATAGCAAGCAAGAGGGAGCCTGCAGAGGTTTTCTCGCAGCAGTTCTACTAGAGCTTCTAGGTTTTCTTCTTGAGCGGAAAGGAGAAAGTCGATGACCTGTTTCATCATGAAGTTGGTGTGGCAGAAAGACTTACAGCTGGAGGCTAGGCGGATGATCTTTTCTCTGCTTGGTTGGGGGATGTTTTGGATAGTTTCTAAGAGAGGAAGAGGATCTGCTGAGCAATGGATAGCTTGCACATCTAAAATCAACTGGTGTCTTTTTTCATAGGGTGCCTTTGTAAGGCAGTCAAGAAAAGAGGGTACGGACTCAAAAGAGATTAGTTGGATAATAGGAGATAGAATACGTATAAAATCGGCTCTTTCGGCATGGGGTATTACGATGAGTGCCTTGCCGATGGCTTGCAGATAAAGAGCTTTCGCAAAACTATGCAGAGGGTTTAAAGAGTCTGTTAAAGAAGTTGCCAAAGAGAAAATCTCCAACCGTTCTGCTAACGGAATGGAGAGAATCAATGTAAAAAGTTCTTTAGTTCTTGTCACAATCGACCCTCGAGAAACGCCATCAAGAGATCTTGCCGTAAGCTCAACGATTTCTTCTCTTTCTTCTCCTGGAAGATCTTCTATAGCTTTGAGGATATGGATGACAGAGTCTGTCATCCTGTTTTCTGTGCGGGCAGAAGAAATTTGAGAGAAAATCTTATGTGCTAGCGAGCAGATAGCATTCCGATCATGGCCTAAGCGGATGATGGTGAGTAGGGTTTCTCTTTCCTTATCAGTTCCAAAGATATCAGAGAGCAGCTGCAGATGCCACCCACAAACTTGCTGTCTATCTTCTATGGAAAGTTGCGCAAGTTCTTGGAATATGCTGCTAAAGGAATCTAATGTCGTTTTGTCGCTAGCCAAAATCGCGTCTTGAAAAAAAGAGAAAAAGTCGTGCTCTTCAATGCGGAGATGGTAGTGTGTTTGCAAAGTCTTGCAGAATAGGCGAAATATCGGATCTTGCAAGGGAAAAGGGCTTCCTTCATATGAAGATACAATGGGGTGAATCTGTTCGATTTGGCGAGATATCCGAGGAGAAAGAACAGGATCATTTCCAACTCGGTTGAGAAACGTGCGCAGAATGGGTGCAGGAATTGTTTTTTCAGAGCCGTCTACCCAGCACTGCCGTGCATTAGAAGAAATGGGAACAATAGCAGCTGTCATACATGCCTCCGATTAAAAATAGATTGCCACCACGGCAGATTTTCTTTGGAGAGGAATCCTGCTTTTCTTAAGATCTCCAAAGCCCCATACTGTGTAAGGGAAAAGGTTGAGTCATCATCAGAAAGATCCCATACTTTATCGAGTTCTTCTGCATCGATTGGATCCAAGACCTTTATACAGCGGCGATACCATTCTTCATGCTCTTCTACGTTGGTAGTGTTGACAGCTTCTAAGAGGGGACTTGTCAACATACTCAGAGAGACATGTTTATAAAAAAGAGAGAGCATCGAAGATAGAGTCTGCTCTTGCAAAGCAGGGTAGAGCGTTTCTGTAGAGAGATCGAAGGAGAGAGTGTGCTGGAGGCCTATGTGAGGAGCGAGACAGTTTTTTACGAAGACAGACTGGTGACTCAGCTGGGCTATCTCTTCGTGGCTTCTTACTTTGGTGAGCTTGCGAAGATAGGAGTCATCGGAAGAGAGGATCTCAAGAAACACCTTATGGATTGTGTTCGTAAGAAACGATTTTACATGCAAGGCCTCCGATGAGTCTTGTGTTGCTGGGGTGTATTGGTAGGAGACAGGTAGAGAACCATAGAGAAGGGATATGGCTTCGGATTGTCTTGCTGGACAATTGCGGATCCAGCAGGAGATCTCCAAGAGTCTTTTTTCTCGTGATGAGAGTAGATCTCCTGCAGAGATATCATCTGGAAGGTCTATTAAGTGTTTGACGATAGCTATATAACAGGAGCCATGAAAAGAGATATGGGTCTCATTAGCAAGAGGAAATAACGATCGGAGATATGGGCATCTTGTCAGGTTGTTTTTGTGGCTTATAAAAGAAAAACCTGTGGTATCTTGGATGTGCGATAGAAGGCGTTCATGCTCTAAAGAGGCTTGAATCCTTCTTTCGAATGCTGCAAACAGATCTTCTACAGTGGATCTGTCGATGCCTTGAGGAAGAGCATTTACAGGGATCTGATGCTGGTATATAGGCAGCTCTTTGCCGGGTAAGAGAGTATAAAGGCTGTCACCATACCGTTGTTGTGTTCGTTTCACGGAAGGAGTAAGAACTTCTGAGTATTTTTTGGCTTTTGCATAGACTGCATATGGATTTTTCGGATTGGAGCGGTTGTTTGCAGCTTCGATGACTACATGAAGGTATGCATATTCAGGACTTGTTGTTGAGATATGAAGTTCTTGTGCGTGATCAAATATACGCCGGGCCCATGCTGAAGATTTTTCAGGATTTGGCATTTCTCGGAGCAATCGGTCAAAAATATGAGCGTGAATAGGAGGCGCTAAGGCGGGATAGCTCTGGAAGATCTGGTTGAAGAGTTCGAATTCCGAGGTCTGAGGAGTTCTGTTAGAAGCTATCTCGAGAACGGTAGATACTACATGTGGATTTGGTGGCAGATATTCTAATATTTTGAGTGTGTTTTGTTTGGCATGCGACGAAATAGGCTGTTTGAATATTTCTGCGATAGATTCTCGATGTTCTTCTGGAGTTGAAGAGAGAAATGCGAGCAACGCTGCCATGTGGTAGATTGCCGGATAGGCAGATCGACAGGAGTGGGCTAGTTTCGCCACTTCTTTTCTCTGAGCTTGAGGGAGATTGGCTAAAATTTCAACCTGATGAAAAATTTCTTTTGATGATACGAAGTAGTTATTAACGCAGATGGGGGATGCAATCAGGATGTAACATTCGATAAGTTCCGCTCTTTCTGTCTGAGGGAGTTTAAGTAATGTAGGAGCGATCTGTTTTAAAAAAGAAGGAAAATTAGTGTGCGCATGGCCGGCTCTAAAGATTTTTGAGGTAAGAGAAAGTATCTCGCCTCTCTGAGAGGAGGGGATTGATCCGATCTCTCTTAAAAGCTGAGGTAAATGCTCTCCATCGGTATATCTAAAATCGAAGGTGAGATTGACGATTTCCTCTCGTTGTTCTTCAGGAAAGGAGTTTAATCTGCGAAGAATGTTTATGGCATCGAAATCATAAGGTAGATGAATTACTGACCCAAGGTGTCGCAATTCATGAGGAATGTAGCTGACCGTTGATCCTTCAGCGGTAGCCGGTAGAACCAGGCGATAAGAGCTCCCATAATAATCGACTCTACCGGAAAAGATTTTGCGGGCTAGCATACAGGTTTTAAGGCTTGAGCTGCCAAGAGAGATGAGCTCTTGCAAAAGCTGTATTCCTCCTTTCCCTCCCACATAAAGATCGGTGCAGCAGGAAAGAATTTCTTCTCTTTTTTCAGTAGGAAGCGTTGCTAGCAAGAGTAAAATATCTTTGATGGATTCATTGGGTGTTGTATGGATTCTTTCGGTAATGAAGAGAGCCTGTTCAAAAAAAGACAATTGATCATCCTTAAGGGGGCGCAGATGATATGCTTTTTGCATCGTTTGGCAAAAAAGCTGGAAGAGCGGATTGGTTATTAGCAGACAAGGATGATAAGATGTTATTTTGTCTTTTAGTGTTTTTACCATCTGGCTTTGAGGGCATCCATTCAGCAAGATCTGCATGGCAGAGACAGAAATAGAACAGTCTTTTATTGAGTGGCCATTCCAGCCTGTAAAGGGCTGGTGAGGCAATATTCTAATCGCCATCCCTTACACCTCGAGGGCATTCTTAGGAAGAAAAGAGTATAAGGTAACTGGCAGGCCGCCATTTTTAAATGAAAATTGTTGGAAGGAAGGTCTTTGTAGAAGAGAGGGGATGGAGGATTCTGCGTTTGAGAGGATATGGGCTTGCACGCTAGCTTTACAATACGTATCTAAAAACTGGCTAAGCTCGAGATAGAGCTTTTCAGAAGCTTCAATCCTTTTTCCATAGGGGGGATTTGTGATGAGGAAATCGGGGGATTCTTTGGGCTTGTAGTAAGCAATTTCATCGTAGCGCACATCGATGTTTTTACCAAAGCTCAGCCTTTGGAGGTTTTGTAAGCAGATGTCAATCGCTTCCCTACTTTTGTCCGATCCCATGATTTTCCCTTTAGGGAGAGGGACTATCTGTTGGTCTTTTTGTTGTTTCCATCTTAGCCAGTCCTCTAGACGAAAGCCCGGTAGATGGAAAAAACCCCACTGCTTTCGAAAGAACCCGGGAGGTGTATGCGTGGCGATCATAGCAGCTTCGACAAGGAAAGTCCCCGACCCGCAGCAGGGATCGCATAGTGTATGGTGTGGTTGATAGCCTGTATGTAAAAGAAGTGCTGCTGCAAGAGACTCATGCAAGGTCGCTTCTGTATTCATTCTTCGCCAGCCTCTTTTATGGAGAGGTGCCCCGGAGGTGTCCACATAGAGGTTGGCGTGTCCTTTTTGAATAAAGAGATTCAATTGCACGTCGGGAGATACAGTGTTGATGGAAGGTCTTTCTTGGACGGTTTCTCGAAACCAATCGCAGATGGCATCTTTTACAACAAAAGCAGCAAAGAGACTATTTTTCAAAGTAGGGTGCTGCACGTTGGAGTCGATAGCAAATGTTTTTTTGCAGTTAAGGTAGTCGCTCCAGCGTAGTTTTTTGCATTGTGCGTAGAGGTCTTCTTTCCCTCTACAAGGAAAGGAGGCAATCGGCCAAAGCACCCGCGTTGCAATGCGGCTACAGTAATTTGCCGTCCAGACGTTTTCTAAGGTTTTGGGAATACAAACGCCGCAATATCCAGGAAAAACCCTCTGGATTCCTAGGGCGTGGAGCTCCTTAACGAGGAGTTCTTCAAAAAAATGAGGACACGTGACAAAAAGTTCTTGCATATCAATGATGAAAAAATAGGATCACATCGCCATCTTTGACAACGTAATCGCGGCCTTCGGAACGGGCCTTACCTGCTTCTCTAGCCCCTACCCGCCCGTGATAGGTGACCATATCGTCATAGGAAACAACTTCTGCTCGGATAAACCCTTTTTGGATGTCGGAGTGGATTTTGCCTGCAGCCTCATCAGCGGGAGTTCCCTTGGAAATCGTCCAAGCTCTCGTTTCGATCTCGCCGGTAGTGAGATAGGTGATCAGGTCGAGCATAGAAAAACTGGCTTTAATGAGCCGATTGAGACCTGTTTCTGCAAGGCCTAGGTCTTGGAGGAAAGCTTTAGCGTCTTCTTCGGAGAGTTGCGCTACCTCTTCTTCAAGTTTAGCACAGATGGGGACAACCAGACTTCCTTCAGCTTTAGCGAATTCTTGGACTTTTTTGACATGCTCATTTTCTAAGGAAGGCAAGCAGTCTTCGGCGACATTAGCGACGTAGAGTGCTTTTTTGCTTGTTAAAAACCGGTAGGAGCTTAAGTGCTCTAATTCTTCTTGAGTGAGAGATAGAGTGCGTAGAGGCTTGTTTTCATTGAGGTGGTTGATGCATTTTTGCAGAGTGTCTAAAACAGGAACTAGTTCCTTTTTTCCCTTAGCTTGTTTTTGCAGTCTAGAGAACGACTGATCAGCCATCTGGAGGTCAGATAAAATAAGCTCAGTTTGGATGATTTCAATATCGGCGATCGGATCGACTTTCCCTTCCACGTGGACTACATCGGCGTCTTCAAAGCACCGGACGACATAGACAATAGCATCGGTTTCTCGGATGTTGGAGAGGAATTGGTTGCCAAGGCCCTGTCCTTCCGAAGCCCCTTTGACAAGCCCTGCGATGTCGACAAATGTCACCGAGGCTGGGATGATTTTCTTACTTCCTGAGATCTTAGAAAGAACAGGCAAGCGAGGGTCTGGAACGTCAACAATGCCAATATTGGGGTCAATTGTGCAAAAGGGGTAATTCGCAGCCGCAGCGGCTTTGCGTGTCAAAGCGTTAAAAAGTGTCGATTTCCCGACGTTGGGCAAGCCTACGATGCCACAAGATAGTCCGGCCATGTATTTCTCCTCTATGGAAAGGAAAAAGTATAGCAGAAACGGGAGGATAAAAGATATTGGAATTTTTTCTTTAAATCGTAAGTCGCTTTAGAGGAAGAAGTCCGGGTTGCGTTAAAAGGCTCCCCTCGACGCAATCGCCGATATGAAAGGGCCCGCATCGAGTTCTCGTTAAGTCGCTTAAGTGCGCTCCACAGCCAAGGGCAAGCCCTATATCATCGGCAAGGCTTCGGATATAGGTTCCCTTAGAGCATTGGACATGCAAAGAGAGGTAGGGATATTCATAGCTGAGTATACGGATTGTTAGTTCGACCTCTTTGGCTTCTCTTTCAATGGAAATCCCCTTTCTGGCTAGCTCATAGAGTTTTTTTCCTTGCACTTTTTTAGCGGAAAACATGGGGGGAGTTTGTAGGATTTTTCCTTGGAAGCGGGGGATTACATTGAGGATTTCTTGTTCTGTAGGGACGAGATCTGAAGAAGATTCTACCTGTCCTTCGCAGTCGAAGGAATCTGTGCGTATCCCGAGGCGTAAAGTAGCGATGTATTCTTTATCTTGATTCAGAAAACGATCGGAAAGACGGGTGTACTCTTTGCCTACGAGCATGATCATGACGCCAGTAGCAAAAGGATCCAAAGTGCCTGCATGGCCAATTTTTTGGATGCCATACATGCGGCGCAAAGCGGAGACTAGGCTAAAAGAAGTTTTGCCTTTTGGTTTATTGACAAGCAAAATGCCGGCTGTTTCAGTGGGATTCTTCATCGGGTTCGATCTTTCTAGATTGTTGTTCTTTGTGGATTTTTCCAAGCAAGGTTTCAATGCGTATGTGTTTTTCCGCTGAATCATCGAGTTTAAATGTTAAAGCAGGGAAATAACGCATCACCACTTTTTTCGATGCAAGGATAGCGACAAACCCTGCAGCTGATTGAAGAGCTTGCAAGGTTTGTTCTTTTTGTTGCTGTGTTCCAATCACGCTAATGTAGACTTTTGCATGGCGCAAGTCTGCTGTGATGTCAACAGAGGTAATAGTTATCAACGGGGCCATTCTAGGGTCCCTCACCTCGCGGGTGACAACCTCAGAAATCACCTCTTTAAGAAGCGAGTTTAACCGTTCGACACGTTTTTTTGTCATAGAGTTATTCCAAAGTTTGTTGTAAATAGGTCACATCAAAAGCTTGGAGGATATCGCCCTCTTTGACATCGGAAAACCCTTGGAGCACGATTCCGCATTCAAGCCCCTTGGATACTTCGCGTACATCTTCTTTAACCCGTTTCAAGGAACTGATGCCTCCTTTCCAAACTACTTCTCGATTGCGAACTACGCGCACATGGCTATTTCTGCGAATTGTACCTTCTGAGACTTGGCATCCTGCAATATTTCCAAGCTGAGAGGATTTGAAAACAGTTTTTACAAGAGCGGATCCCGCTTCATTTTCTTGAGGGATTTTATCGAGAAGAGCAAGCATAAGTTCTTTGACTTCGTCTACAGCATGATAGATGATGTCATGTGCACAGATATTGATCTTATGTTGTTTAATCAAATTTTCTGCATGGCTTTCAATTTGTGTATGGAACCCGAGGATCGTAGCTTTTGAAGTCATAGCGAATTGGATATCCGATTCGGAAATCTCTCCAACTCCCTCTGAAACAAAGATGAGATCTACTTTTTTTGAAGGAATCTTGCGTAAGGACGTTTTAAGCGCTTCTAAAGATCCTTGGACATCAGCCTTTAAGATCAAGTTAAGTGTCTTTCTCGATCCCGATTCTGCTTTTTGCTGCAGGATGTTTTCAAGAGAGGTTTTCTTGGCTTGTTGCAATAAAGTGTGTTTTTGCCCTTCATTTCTTTTTTGGGAAATATCTCTAGCTTCTTTTTCATCCTTGACTACGACGAATTCACTGCCCGCATCTGGAAGGCCTGACATCCCGGTGATTTTTACCGGGGTAGAAGGTGGTGCTTCCTGGAGTTCTTTCCCATATTCATCGTGCATGGTTTTAATCCGCGCATAGAACTGATCAAAGACGAGAGCGTCTCCAAGGCGTAGGGTTCCATTCTGGACGAGGATAGTCGCCACAACCCCGAGGCCTTTGTGCATCTCTGATTCTATCACAGATCCTCTGGCTCGTGTATTAGGGTTGGCCTTTAGCTCTAAAATTTCTGCTTGCAGAGCAAGCATTTCCAAAAGCTCTTTAATCCCTTGTCCGGAAACAGCTGAACAATTGACAGTAATAATCGTTCCGCCCCAAGCTTCGGGAAGCAAGTTTTGGTCGGCGAGCTGTCGATATACAGTTTCTGCATTGAAGCTCGGTTTGTCGCATTTGTTAATCGCTACAACAATAGGAACATGAGCTTGCTGAGCTTGTTGAATAGCTTCTACAGTTTGTGCTTTAATCCCTTCATCCCCGGCGACTACCAATACGACGATATCTGTGACGTCGGCTCCTCGAGACCTCATTGCAGAAAATGCTTCGTGGCCAGGCGTATCCAAAATAGTGATATCGCCTACCTGTGTATGGCATTTAAAAGCTCCAATGTGCTGTGTGATAGCTCCCGCTTCTTCAGCAGCGAGATTGGATTGCCGAATTTTGTCGATGAGACTTGTTTTGCCATGGTCGACGTGTCCCATAAATGTGACAACAGGAGGACGTAAAACTAAAGAATCTTCCGGAGTGTCTGCCACTTCCTGTTTAATTGTTTTTCCTGTGACTTTAATTCTCTCTTCTTCTTTTGTGTCGATAGTGATTTCGCACTCAAACTCATGGCCGAGGAGTTGCACTGTAGTTTCATCGTCTAAGTAATCATTTAAAGTGATAATCACTCCCTGCATGAAAAGCTTTGCGATGAGTTGCGATGCTTTGAGTTTCATTTCTGCAGCTAGGTCTTTCACCATAATTGGAAGGCGGATCTTGAGGTTTTTTGGCCTTATGACCTCTTCCTGGATTTGCGACTTCATTTTAGGAGCTTTTCTTCTTCTCCATATCTCATCATCGTCGTCTCTTAATCCTTGGCGGGCGCGTGAATCGAATGTTTTAGATGGTTGCTTCTTAATTGCCTTTATGTCTTTGCTTAGTGCGGCTTTCTTTGCTGCAGCTTCTTCCGATTCTCCGCCAAAAACAGTGGATTTTTTGTGGTGGTGCTGCTGTTGTTGAGGGATTTCTTTAGCAACTGGAGGTTCTTTCATCGGAGGGAGAGGTTTGCGAAAATCCATAGCTTCTTTTCGGAAAGGAGGCCGAGCTCCTGGAAATGGAGGTTTTTGACCTGGTGCGCCACCGGGGCGGTAGGGAGGTCTTTGATAAGGCCCTCTGCTATCTGGATAGCGCCGTTCGCCTTCGTCTCTTCTTGGCGTGAATCTTCTTTCTGTTGAAGAGCCTTGAGATCCTGCAAGTTTAACATAAGAAGGGAGCTCAGGTCTCTTAGGAGCAGCTGGCGTCGCTTCTACTTTTTCAGGAATCGGCGCAGGAATGGGCGCGGGAACTGGAGCTGGAGGTTCGACTGCAACTATGGGAGCTTCTTCTACAGGTACAGGCTGAGGAGCTGCCGGAGGTTCAGCCTCGGGAGCTTTCTTCTCTTTTTTTACCGCCGGTCTTTTAGGAGGATTGAGCTTTAATGCTTCGGCAAGTTGTGCATTTTTAATGTTGAGTTTTAAGTTTTTAGCCAAAGTCTACGTCCTTTTTTTGCGAATTTGCTCTAGTATTTTGTCAGCCATCTCTCTACTGATTTCTGGAATCATGGCAAGCTGCTGTGCGGTTGCATTTAATAGTTTACGCTTTGTATCGTATCCGGCGCTAATTAGACTTTCTACAATTAAAGGGCTCATGCCTTCAATTGTCAAGGTCTGATCTAGTAAAGGATCATCTGATGCGGCCATTTGCACTCTTTCTAAATTGGTTGCTGCTTGGTAGTCGCTCAGGCGTTTGACTTGGAGTTCCATCCCGATGAGTTCGCCGTTCAATCGGGCATTCATGCCTCGTTTTCCAAGGGCTGTCGGGTATTGTTCGTCTTCTACAACAATATGCATGCAGTTTCTCTCTTCGTCGATTTCCATTTTTTTGGCCTCGATAGGCGCTAGAGCATTTTGGAGCAATTTAAATGGATCTTCGGAATACGGCATGATGTCGATTTTTTCGTTGTTGAGTTCGCGGATAATATTTTTTACTCGGGTTCCTCGTACTCCTACGCAAGCTCCGACAGGATCTACTTTAGGATCGGAGGATTTTACTGCCATTTTTGTACGATATCCGGCATCTCTTACAATGTGCTCTATTGTAACTGTGCCATCTTTTAATTCGGGAACTTCTAAATAAAAAAGCTGGGAGACAAATTCCGGATGGCTGCGAGAAAGGACGACTTCAGCTCCTCCATTTTCTGTGTCTTTTACTTCGTATAAAAGAGCTTGGACACGTTCGCCCACATTGTATTTTTCTGTTTTAGGATAGAATCGATCCGGGAGGATTCCCTCTACTTTACCTAGATCGACAATTAAAGTGGCGCCGCGTACTACGCGCTTTACAGTTCCGGAAATAATTTCATTGACTCTATGTCGATATTCTTCATAAATCACGTCGCGCTCTGCGCTGCGTAATTTTTGAGACATTACTTGGCGTGCTGTCTGAGCAGCAATTCTGCCAAAATCTTGTGGAGTTACAGTTAAATCAATCCAATCGCCAATGTTGCATTCCGGCTCGATGACACGAGCATCTTCCAAGGTTATTTCTTCGTCGGGGATAGAGACAGTTTCGACTACCTCTTTTTGAGCAAAAACATCAATTACTCCCGTTTTTGGATTGATTTTTACGGAAACATTGAGCAATCCTTTAATGCTTTTTCGGGCTGCTGCTCGCAAAGCTTCTTCGATAGCGCCAATAATGACATCTCTTTTAATCCCTTTTTCGCGCTCTAGGTATTCAAAAATGGCTACTAAATCTTTATTCATGGTACAGCCCTCAAAAACGGCTAAATCTTTTTATTGTATTCATTCACTTTCAGTGTGGATCTCTACGGAGAGATTTGCATAGTATTACAAATGGTAAGTTTTACTATATTGCGGAAAAGAAGAGGGGATTACCCCTCTTCTCTTTCAGCTTCATCAGACGATTCTTCTGTTTTTTTCTTTTTTCTTCCTTTAGAGGAAGCTTTAGAAGAACCGACAACGATGTCATCGCGATTGTATTTGTTCTGGTCGACAAGGAACTCCTTAATGGATAAAGCAATTTTTTTGTGTTCAGGATCTAACTTAATCACTTTAGCTGTGATTTCATCGCCTTTATTCACAACTTCCTCTACTTTTCCAAAAGGTTGGTCGGAAAGTTCTGTCACATGAACTAGAGCTTCGATGCCATTATCGAGTTCTACAAAGGCGCCGAATGCTGTGATTTTTGTAACAACGCCTTTCACTAAAGTTCCAACGGGCATCGTTTTTTCGATCGATTCCCATGGATTTGTGCTTAGTTGCTTCACTCCGAGCGTGATTTTTTTGCTTTCTTTATCTACAGATAAAACGACAGCTTCAACCTTGTCTCCCTTTTTCAGCACTTCTGAAGGGTGGGAAACTTTTTTAATCCAGCTTAAGTCGGAGATGTGGATCAATCCATCAATACCGGGTTCAAGCTCTACAAAAGCCCCATAATTTGTCAAATTGCGGATTTCTGCTTGGACGCTGCTTCCAATAGGATACTTTTCTTCTACATTATCCCAGGGATTTTTTTCTGTTTGCTTGATTCCTAAAGATATCTTCCCTTCCTCTTTTTGTATAGAAAGGACGATAGCTTCTACTTCGTCTCCTTTTTTGACAACTTCATTAGGATCGGAAACATTTTTGACCCAAGACATTTCGGAGACGTGGATTAACCCTTCAATGCCTGGCTCGATCTCTATAAAGGCTCCATAAGGAACGAGATTGACGATTTTGCCGCATACACGAGTTCCCACAGGATAACGTTTTTCAATTTCTTCCCATGGATTTGATTCTTTTTGCTTCATTCCTAAAGCAACGCGTCCTTTATCTTTGTCAACATGAAGGATGATTACTTCAAGCTCTTGTCCTAATTGTACCATTTCTGAAGGATGCTTGATTCTTTTCCAAGTCATGTCAGTGATGTGGAGCAAGCCATCGATGCCGTCGAGATCTAAGAAGACACCAAAATCTGTAATGTTCTTAACAACCCCTTTTCGCATGGCTCCTTCTTCAATGTTGCCGAGAAGCTCTGCCTTGCGAGAAATGCGCTCTTCTTCGAGAAGTTCGCGTCTAGAAACGACGATGTTTTTTCTTTCGCTGTTGATTTTAAGAATCTTGAAGTCGTATTCGTAGCCGAGATATTCGTCGAGGTTTTTAATTCTCTTATTGTCGATTTGAGAGCCTGGGAGAAAGGCTTCCATGCCAATATCCACCATAAGACCGCCTTTTACTTTGCGGATGACTTTTCCTCTTACGATAGATCCTTCTATGCAGTTTGTGCTAATGTGTTCCCACTGTCTTTGTCTTCGAGCTTTTTCTCTAGAAAGAACGATTTGACCATCAGCCCCTTCTGTTTGATCTAGGAAGACTTCTACATCTGTGCCAAGCACAAGTTCGTTAGCATCAGAAAATTCATTAATTGGTACTAGGCCTTCAGACTTGAGGCCAACGTCGATTACGACAAAATCTTTTGTGATTTCTACAATCGTACCTTTTAGAATCTGGCCGGCGCTCATGGATGCGATAGAGCCTTCTGTCGCAGTTTCTTCTTTGCGATTTAATAGTTTTTTAAATTGGTCGGCGTCTTCTTCGTGGAAATCGATATCGTCGATAACCTTGCTTCCGCTCCAGTCGTGTTTTAAGTGCTTGGACATTTAAGGGTTTCTCCTCGGGTTTATAACTATAAGGCAAAAGTCTAACAATAGGATAGGAAAAAATCAACGGCATTTTTTAATGTAGCGTTTGTCTATATGTCAAAAGATTTTGTGAAATCTTTATTGTTTGTTAATGAATAAAATAAATTTTTACTATTGCGTGGCATATAAATTTTTATTATCATAGCGCCCGTTTTTTTAAAGGCGGTTTTATTAGATCGATGACTCTATCCATTCAATGGGGGGATGTATGAAAACTTTAATTATGAAATTCGGAGGTGCATCTCTGCGACAGCCGGAGCTCTTTTCTGAGATCTCTGATTTGATTTTGCTTAGGCATCGTGAATATCCTCGCATTGTGGTTGTCGTGAGCGCGATGGGGGATACTACGGATCAGTTGCTTTCTTTGGCTAAGAGAGTGCACCCGGCGCCTCCAACTAGAGAATTGGATATGTTGATCTCTACGGGGGAAAGAATGAGTATGGCTTTGCTGGCAATGGCTTTGGAATTGAAGGGAAAGGAAGCTGTAAGTTTTACTGGCAGTCAAAGTGGAATTATTACAAGCTGCGAGCATTCTGAAGCGCGAATTTTTGATGTAAGGCCATATCGAATCCAACAGCAGTTGGATAAAGGTAAAATTGTGATTGTTGCAGGCTTTCAAGGGATAAGCGTCGAAGGGGAGATTACAACTTTAGGAAGAGGGGGTTCTGATACCTCTGCCGTGGCCTTGGGGATCGCTCTGGGAGCGGAGAAGGTTGAGTTTTACAAGGATGTCTTAGGGATCTATACGGCTGATCCTAAAAAGGAAGAGGAGGCGCAGCGTTTGCCAACGCTCAGTTATGAGGATGCGTTGCATATTTTACGCCAAGGGGCAAAGGTGCTGCATGTTCGATCGGTAGAACTTGCGGCGAGAAACCGGCTGCCTTTGCATGTGCTGTCGTTTTTGGCTGCAGGAAGTGAGGGTACTTGGATTGGTCCCCTTCCCTCGGAGAATATTTTACCAAGAGAAACTGCAGTTTATGAAAGAGGGATTATATGATGTCCAATTCGGTGTTCCCTGAGATTGTGACGCCATTTGATCGAGTTGAAGATCAAATCTTAGGACATGTATACCAGTCTTTTGTTCGGAGTGTTTTGCGTCGATGTATAGCGCGTCCTTCCTATGAAGACATATTAGTGGAGCGGTCGCAGAGAGTAGTATATGAAGATTTCTTGAGCTCTTTGCCTATTGTTAAAAAGGTCCAATGGGAGCGATCTTCTTTGCATGGAGCTGTTCTTTTGATTTGTAAGTACCAATCTGGTGCTGAAAAGTTTTTTTACGAAATGATGGCTAGGTGGCTTTTGCCTGGCAGAAGATTGAAGATTCATAGTTTTCTTTATTCTCAGTTTCGGATGCCGGAATTCTCAGATGTTCTATATGCATGCTGTGAGTTGTCTTTTGTAGTGGAAAATGAATTTGATTGGGATTTAATTACTCGCTCTTTTCCGGTTCTTGATGCCGAAGTGCGGATCGGTGTTCTTTCTTTTTATCAGGCAACTCGCATTCTGGAAATGAAAGGGCTGTCTTCTAGTGAGAAAACAGCGCTAATTCAAGAGAGAATCTCTTCTCTTGTACAACACCATCCAGAGAGTTTTGATTCGGATGTTTTTTCGCAGATGCAACACTTTTTAGTGACTTCTAGGGAAGAGTTTAAGCAGGTGCACGAATATGAGCATATGAGCCGGATTGTTTATGTATTCTATCTATTCCATAGATCTTTGAAGTTGGAAGCGGAAAGAAGTCAGGAAAAAAGACACGTGCTGCTTAAGTTAAGCAAAGCAAGATTGCATTTGGCTTTCGGAGTAAAAAAGGTATTAGCGGTTTTTATTGGGTTGAACTTCTTGAAAAATTATGAACTCTTTGAAGAAAGGCATTTGTTAAAAGCAATTCGAGGCTTGTTGCCGAATGCTAAAGCTATAGAGGGTTCTTGGTTTGTTTCTCAAAGTTATGATGGAAAAACGCAGGCGAGTTATCTAGAAGTCGAAAAAGAGGATGGCTCTAGTTTTACTTTGGCAGAGACGTTCCGATTGCGTAAATACCTTGCTAGAGATTTGAAAAACAACGTGGAAAAATTAATGCCCGCTCTCTTTATGCCTCGCAATGAGGAGGAAGTGATGAAGTACATCATTACCTTAAGCCAGGAATTAAAATATATTCGAGATATTCCGCAGGTTATTATTTCATTCGAGGAACAGACGGATATGGAGTTGACGTTTACTGTCATAGTTCTTCGTTTGCTGCCATCGGACCCGGTTTCTTTGCTCGATTTGCATAAAAGATTGCACGGTAGGTATAAATTTATTGAAGACAGGGTGAAAATTGTAGGGGTTTTGCGTAAGAAATATCAAAAAGAAGCGACGGTTTTCCGATTGAAGTTGGCTAAGCTTCTTTTTACAAGAGAGGATCACTCTGTAGATCTGCTGAAAGCTCGGCAGGAAGTGGTGAAGGAATTGCAGAGAATAATCGGCGAATTTCGGGACTACAATGGGGGGATGATTTCAAAGCAAAATGAAATGCTGCTCTCTTTAAAACACTTAGTCAAGCAGGAGGGGTGGCAAAATGAGCTTGTGCTGGAAAACTTCTTTCACTCCATTGTGCCGGTTGAAATGCGGAGTTTGGTTCCTCCTCCTCTTCTAAAAACAATGTTTTTCATGTTTGTGGAGATGAGCGAAAAAAAACATGCTCATCAGGATTTTGAATATGCAATAGAAGAATCTTCCAGCGTGTTGAGTGTGATGATAGGTTTTTGGAATTCTGCTTGCAAATATAAAATTTTAGATTTGGAAAAAAAACTGCATTTAGCCTCATCTCAAAAAGTAGCTTTTGTGGCAACACACCCAGAAGTGAGTTATGTGGGATACATTTTCTTTGGTCTGACAGAAGAGAAAAAAAATATATTTATTTCAGGTGTGTCGGAAATTCAAGAGGAATTTTGCATGGTAGGAAAGGCGTGACTTTAAATGATTAGACTTGTTATTTTTTTGTAGGCACAGGAGTCAATGAGGTGTTTTCTATGAAGAAAGAATGGCCTATTATTGTAGAGCCTTCCATTTTATCCGGAGATTTCGGACGATTGGCTGAAGAGGCAAAGCGAGCGGAAGATCAGGGAGCCGATGCGTTGCATATCGATATTATGGATGGGCACTTTGTCCGAAATTTGACCTTGGGTCCTCAGGCCGTAGCCGCGCTCCGTCGGGCGACATCTTTGTTTTTAGATGTGCACCTGATGATGTATAATCCTTATGACTATATCGAAAGATTTGTTCAAGCAGGAGCAGATCGACTTACGATTCACTTTGAGGCTACTGAGGATGTGGAAGATACGCTGCAGTTTATTCGCAAGTGCAATGTGCAGGCTGGTCTAGCATTTTGTCCTGACACTTCTTTGTCTATGATTCCTAAATATTTAAACAAGTGCGATCTTATTTTAATTATGACAGTGAACCCTGGATTTGGGGGGCAATCATTGATTCCGGAAGCATTAGAAAAGGTGAAATTTACAAGAGATTTATGTGATCAATTGCGGATCCGCAAAGGAGGGGCAGTTGTTTCTGAGGAAGATTCTCTGGATCGGATTGAGCCTTTTTTGATTCAGGTAGATGGGGGGGTGTGTGGTCGAACTGCATCTGCTTGCATCGAAGCGGGCGCAAATGTCTTGGTTTCCGGCAGCTATTTATATAAGGCGGCGAATATGAAGCAGGCTATCTTTGAATTGAAAAATGCAGGAAGAAAGCATAATCTAGGTGGGACATGAAAAAAATTGTTGTCATCGGTGGGGGAACTGGGAATTTTGCTGTCTTAAGAGGATTGAAGAGCTATGAAGTGGAGATTAGCGCTATCGTTTCTATGGCGGATGATGGAGGTAGTACCGGTATTTTACGCGATGAATTAGGAGTATTGCCGCCTGGAGATGTCCGCCAATGTCTTGTCGCTTTGTCGAATTCCTCTGCTATGATGCGTTCTTTAATGAACTATCGATTTGAGCAAGGAGGATTGGGTGGGCATAGTTTTGGGAATTTGCTGCTTTCTGCTTTGGAAAAGGTAACGGGGAGTTTTGAAAAAGCAGTAGAAGAGGTGGGGAAGATTCTTTACATTAAAGGAAAGGTGATCCCTGTTACAACGCACCAAGTGCGTCTAAAAATGATTCTCAATAATCGAAAGGTGTTGGAAGGTGAAAAAGAAGTATATCTATCTCAAGAGATAGATCAAGGATATAAAAGTATTTTTTTAGAACCATACGCAAAAGCGAATCCCCATGCTGTAAATGAGATTATGAATGCTGATCTTGTTGTGATAGGTCCGGGAGGGCTGCATACATCGCTGATCCCTAATTTGCTAGTTGAGGGCGTATGCGATGCTTTAAGAAAAACGATGGCAAAAAAAGTATTTATTGTGAATCTGATGAACCGCAAGGGACAGACGACAGGGTATACTGTAAGTGCATATCTCAAAGAAATGGAAAGATTTATTGGAGAAGATATCTTTGATTATGTAGTTGTTAACAACCAGAAGCCTGCTCAAGAATTGATCGATGTATATGCAGAAGAAGGTGAATTGATTGAGAATGATCTTGTCGGAGATGAAAGGGTCATTATGGCGCCTTTATTGGGAGAATTTAAGGAGACTCATCGAATGGACTTGATGAAGAGAAGTTTAATTCGTCATGATCCAAAAAAACTAGCACAAGAGTTAATGAAAATTGTTCATCATCTTTGATTTAGACGATACATTAATAGATACGTCAGGGTGTATTACTCCTGTGAAGCTGGAGATGGCGCTTTCTGGCATGATGAAAGCAGGTCACTTGTTTTCTTCTTTTGAAGAGGCTCTAGAGTTAATAAAAAGGCTTGATGCTACAGCGGAAAGCGCTAGGCATGCTTTGGAAGAGTTTGCTGAAATTCTCGGAGTCGATAAGAAGTTTTTAGATGTTGCTTTAGGGGAAATGTATGGAGAGTTGCCAGAAGATTTGCCGATTTTTCCGGTGGAAGATGCCCTGGAGATTCTCTCAGAGCTGAGCGGACAGCATCGGATGGCTCTAGTGACTGCTGGGCAACCTAAGATCCAGATGTATAAGCTCAAAAAAGCTGGTATTGATTTTTCTTTTTTTAGTAAAATCATCGTGTCAGAGGCGGGGGACAAACAACGACACTACTGGGACTTGCTTCAAGCATTGGATCTTTCCCCCCGCCAAGTCATTGTATGTGGAGATCGGATAGCTTCCGATTTGTCTCCGGCGAAGAAGCTTGGATGCTACACTGTGCATATGCGATGGGGACGAGGATTGCATAGCAAAGGAAAAAGTGAGGATGTCGATTTTAGCATTGGGCGATTGGAAGAAATGAGAGGGATTCTCTCTTGGTTGGAAAATATTTGAATTAGTTAATTGGTATATAATTTATGACAATGACGACAAGTAATCAAATTTCTCCGGGTATGATGCTTTCTGTAGATGGGAAGATTTACAGAGTAGAGTCTAGTGTGAAGGTCACTGTTGCCAAGGGAGTGCCTTTTATCAAGACAAAGTTAAAAAATTTAACAACTGAAGAAGTTGTTGAAAAGAATTTTAAGCTGAATCAACCCGTTCAGGAAGTAAGTTTAAATGAAAGAAAGCTCGAATACCTATATCTGGAAGGGAAGGATTATCTTTTCCTGGATGTTGGGAATCTTGAACAGATCCTGATTCCTTCAAATATCATTGGAGATAAAGTGAATTATCTCAAAGAAGGGACTGAGTTGAAGGCCTTGTTTTACGGTGAATCGATTTTTTCAATTGAATTGCCGCAATTTCTAGAGCTCATGGTTGTGAAAACGGAATCTCTGGAAGCGAATGCTCATGTTTCCAATGCGAATAAGTTGGCTATTTTAGAGACGGGAGCGAAAGTAGAAGTCCCTATGTTTGTTGAGACAGGAGATATAGTCAAAATAGATACTCATACTAACGAATATATACAGCGTGTATAAAAACGAGGAGCCAATCGTGGATTTAAAGCAAATCAAAGAATTGATGTCTGCTATGGAAAAAGCGGGCATGAAGAAACTTACGATTAAAGAAAAAACAGGGTATGAGTTGCATATGGAGCGGCAAGATGAGGCAGTTCATATGCCAGTAGCTCCGGTCTCTATCCCTCACAGCCAAGCCCATTTTGCAGCTCATATACCGAGATCGCAGGAGGTTCACCCTCCAGCAGAAGAAAAGGCTGCAAAAGCTCAACCTGAAGAGAAGAGTGGAAAATATATTCCATCTCCGATGGTCGGTACTTTCTATACAGCTCCTTCTCCTGAAGATCCGCCGTTTGTAAAGCCGGGAGACCGAGTCACTGAAAATACAGTGGTTTGTATTATTGAGGCAATGAAGGTTATGAATGAAGTCAAAGCAGGGGTCAGCGGCGTTGTCGCTGAAGTTTGTTTGGAAAACGGACATCCTGTGGAATTTGGAACAAAATTGATTCGAGTGGTGTAAATGCAAAAAGTACTGATTGCAAATCGTGGAGAAATTGCCGTTAGAATTATCCGTGCTTGCCATGAAATGGGATTGCAGACGGTGGCTATTTATTCGCAGGCCGATGCGGAAGCCTTGCATGTGCTTCATGCTGATGAAGCAATCTGTGTAGGAGAGCCCTCTTCGCAAAAATCCTATTTAAAGATTGCAAATATCTTGTCTGCTTGTGAAATTACGGGAGCGGATGCGATTCATCCGGGGTATGGCTTTTTAAGCGAGAATGCCAATTTTGCCTCGATCTGCGAAAGTTGCGGCGTTACTTTTATTGGACCTTCTCCCAATGCAATCTCTCTTTTGGGCGATAAGGCTAAAGCCAAAGCGACTGCAAAAAGCGTGAAATGTCCTGTTATACCTGGATCAGATGGAATAGTGGAAGATGTGAAGGTTGGATTGCAAGAAGCAAAGAAGCTAGGCTTTCCTATTTTCATCAAAGCTTGTGCAGGTGGAGGTGGGAAGGGGATTCGCATTGCCTATGATCCTGATGAGTTTGTCAGGCAGTTTGCCGCAGCCCGAGCAGAAGCAGAAGTGAGTTTCAATAACCCCGATGTCTACTTGGAAAAAATGATTGTGAATCCAAGACACATCGAAGTTCAGGTGGTGGGGGACAAGCATGGAAATTACATATACCTTGGTGAAAGGGACTGTACTATCCAAAGAAGGCGCCAGAAATTGATAGAGGAAGCCCCAAGCCCTATTCTGACTCCTTCGATGCGTAAGAAAGTGGGAGAGGCGGCTGTTGCGATTGCAAAGGCTGTACAGTATCACTCTGTAGGAACTGTAGAGTTTTTATTGGATGAAGATAAGAACTTCTATTTCATGGAAGTAAATACCAGAATTCAAGTAGAGCATACTATTACGGAAGAATTGACAGGTGTCGATCTTGTCAAAGAGCAGATTCGGATTGCTATGGGGGAAAAGCTAAAACTCAAGCAAAAGGATGTTTCTTTTAAAGGGCATGTCATTCAGCTTCGAATTAATGCGGAAAACCCAGCAAATCATTTTGCGCCTTCTCCAGGACTTTTGGAATATTATATTCCGCCAGGAGGGCCTCATGTGCGTATTGATAGCGCTTGTTATGCTGGGTATCGTATTCCTCCAAATTACGATTCGATGATAGCTAAATTGATTGTCAAAGGAGAAAACAGGGAAGAGGCGATTGCTATAGCAAAAAGAGCTCTGCGGGAATTTCACATTGGAGGGGTGCATTCAACAATTCCATTCCATCAATTTATGCTTGCAGATCCGCGCTTTTTGCAGAATGATTACTGCATTACTTATATCGATCAGCTCATGGCGGATGGGTGTAATTTTGTCCTTTCCGATAAGTAGCCTATGGAACAACTGCATTTGGAGCTACTGCTTTCAAAAGAAGTGATTCGAAAGAAGTTGGAGCAGATCGCATGCCGCCTCAAGGAGGAGTATCGAGATAAAGAGGTTGTGATTATCTTGATTTTAAAGGGTTCTCTTTGTTTTGTAGCGGACCTAATACGTCTTTTACCGCCAGAAAAGGTTGCTTTAGAAGTGATTCGATGCTCGAGTTATGGGCTAAGCGGCATGCAAAAGCAGCCGCTTCGGATCGAGGGTCTGGAAAGCATCGAAGTAAAAGACCGGCATGTTTTGCTTGTAGACGATATATATGACTCAGGAGAAACATTTGCGGCTGTCTTAGAAAAGGTGCAAGCAAAGAACCCGAAAGATATTCAGTCTTTAGTGCTTTTGATCAGGAAATCCCGTTCTTCTTTTTTGCCTGTGCCAGATTATTCTCTTTTTGAAATAGGAGATGAATTTGTCGTAGGATATGGATTGGATTATAAGGAAAAATATCGGGGGTTACCCGATATTTACGCGATCAAACAAGTAAAGGAGTTCTTGTGAAAGGGATTATTTTGGCTGGGGGAATGGGAACGCGGCTATATCCAGTGACCTTGACTGTGTGCAAACAGCTTCTTCCTGTATTTGATAAGCCCATGATCTATTATCCCCTTTCCGTATTGATGTATGCGGGTATTCGAGAAATTTTGATTATTTCTACCCCGGAAGACTTGCCTCGATTCCAAAAACTCTTTGGTGATGGGAGGGAACTTGGCCTTTCTTTATCTTATCTTCCGCAGGAAGAGCCTCAGGGCATTGCTCAAGCTTTTTTGATAGGAGAAAATTTTATTGGAGATGAGAGTGTAGCTCTTGTTTTAGGGGATAATATTTTCTATGGTCACCATTTACCGGGATTGCTTAAGCCTTGTGGCTACTTAGAAAAAGGGGCGATTGTATTTGGGTATGAAGTCAAAAATCCCAGTCGTTATGGAGTTGTAGAATTTGATGCAAAAGGAAAGGCGATCAATATCTATGAAAAACCACAGATGCCTCCTTCTTCTTATGCTGTGACTGGATTGTATTTCTATGACTCAGAGGTGGTGGCTTTAGCGAAAACGCTAAAACCTTCTTTGCGAGGAGAGCTTGAAATTACAGATCTCAACCGTCTATATCTGGAGAAGGGGCTTTTACAGGTTAAAATCTTGGACCGAGGGTTTGCTTGGCTTGATGCGGGGACTCATGAGGCGCTTCAGCAGGCTTCTTCCTATGTTCAAACAATCCAAGATAGGCAAGGAGTGAAGATTGCTTGCATTGAAGAGATCGCGTTTGCTTTGGGGTTTATTGATTTAAATGGGTTTCTTTCTTTAGCGGAGAAATGCCGAGCCAGCGAATACGGGCAATATCTTTTAGATTTGCATACGCGTAAGACAGTTTCTTCAGCTATTTAAGGGAAGAATTTACCTCTTTGTTTCTTTTTATAAGGGACATAAGCATGTTTTCCATATACGACCTCATGTAAGTTTTCGATTGCGATAAAGGCGGTGGGATCTTCTCGTAAGATTAGCTCTTTTAAGTCGGAAAGGTCCAGTCTTTCTACGATGACGAAAAGAATTTCTCGAGCATTGCCGGAGAATCCCCCTTTTCCATGCATGATAGTAAGCCCTAAGCCCAGTTCCGTCATGATCGCTTCGGAAAGTTCTTTTGGTTTGGAGGAGATGATGAGAACGGATTTTAACTCATCTAAGCCGACAATGACCATGTCGATCATTTTAAATGCAACAATATAGGTCATAAGAGACTTGAGTGCGATATGCCAGTCTTGGAAAATCCAGCCGTATGCGCCAAAAATAAAGATATTAATGACGAGTACTACTTGGCCGACCGTAAACCCTTTCTTTCTATTGATGAGGATTGCCATGATTTCTGTTCCATCCAGACATCCTCCGTAACGGATGATAAGGCCGACTCCAATTCCAAGCAGAGCTCCGCCGAAGACGATGATTTCTAGATTATCTCCATCAAAAGGAGTGAAGTCTTGGAGCAAGAATAAAAAACCGGCAAAGAAGAGCACTGCATATAGCATATGGATTACAAAGGAGCGGCGGATATACTTATAAGCAAGATAGATAAACGGGAGGTTTAGGATAATCAGGAAGTAAGAGAGATAGCCGGCTCCATATAAACGAGTTAAAATTAGGGCGATACCCACAATGCCCCCGTCGATCAGTTGATGGGGGAAAAGAAAAATGCGGATAGAAAGGGCTGCTAAAAAAGCGCCTAGAGTCATCCAGAAAAAAGTTGCAAATAGGTGCGGAAGGGACTTGGTTTTATGAGCTTGGCCTGGCATAGAGAGTACACGTTTGTTCTAAATGTGCAGAATAGGGTATTTTTTTTCCGATGTACAGAAAAAAATAATGCAATAAGGGTTCTTTGTTAAATGCGCGGGAGACGGGGCTTGAACCCGCAACTTCCGACGTGACAGGCCGGTGCTCTAACCAATTGAACTACTCCCGCAAATGAACATTGGGCGCAACAGGACTCGAACCTATGACCACCTGTGTGTAAGACAGGCGCTCTACCAACTGAGCTATACGCCCCTAACTCAATCAAAATGAAGTGTATACTCTAATCTGAATCGGAATTAATCACAAGGGGATTTCAGAAAAAATCGAGAAAAATAGTGATTTTTCATAGGGGGATTTTTTTTTAAGAAGCTTTTCAGGTTTTTTTCAAATCGCTGTTTTTTGTAAAATGGAAGATTCATTGGAGGATAGACGCATGAGGAATAAACCTAGGGTGTTATTGACAAATGACGATGGAATTGGGGCGCCGGGATTGCGTCATCTTTGGAATTCTTTAAAAGATTTTTGCGAGCTATTTATTGTGGCTCCTTCAATAGAAAAATCAGGAGCTGGACTTTCTGTAACCTTAAGAGAGCCTTTGCATATCACTCCTGTTGTTTGGGAGGGCGGCACGCCAGCTTGGCATGTGTCTGGAACTCCAGCAGACTGTGTCCGCATGGCCATGAGTGTGCTTTTAGATCAATGCCCTGATCTTGTTGTATCAGGCATCAACAAAGGAAGCAATGCAGGACGTAATCTGCTGTATAGCGGGACTGTTGGCGGTGTGATTGAAGCTGCTATGCGTAATATTCCCGGCATCGCTTTTTCTTGCCAGGAATTCGATGAGCCTTTGTATGCAAACTATGAGCCATATGTATTTCCTTTGGTGCAATATTTACTGGAAAATCCATTGCCTAATGGTTCGTTATTAAATGTTTCTTTCCCTGAAGCTAAAGATGTTCTTGGTGTTAAGATGGCAAGACAAGGCAAGGGATATCATAAAGAATCTCCTAGAAAAGGGATCCACCCAGAAGGAAGGTCTTACTATTGGATGGGAGGAGCTTGGGATTCTCACCAAGAGGACATAGAAAGCGATGTGTATTTATTGGAACAGGGGTATGTTACTGCAGTGCCAATCCATGTTCATGAATTAACGGATCAACATGCTTTTTATGCAAGAAAAGACAGTTTTAAAATTCGAAGGTTAGAAGATCTCAAGGAGCTCGAAGTTTAGTTTCTTTTTGTTTATGAAGGATTCTTTCAAAAGCATCGAGCCGTAAAAGAGCTTCTCTTTGCGCTCTTTCCATGATTTCCTTGCCTCCTTCTAAATGGTATAAACGGAGATATTCTGAGAAAAGAGCTTGGTTGAGTTCTTCGTTGCCTTTAAGAAAAAACAGCTCTTCTTCAGGATGTTTTTCTTGGAATTCTCTGGCTTCAATGATCAGATTCGCTAGATCTTCAAATCTTTTTTTTAGCAAAGGTTCTTTCTCGGATAATTCTTCCCGGGTTTCTATCGTTTGAAGAGAGAGGAGTAAAAGGCGCAATTTTGAAGCTCCTTCATGTTGAAAATCTTCCAGATTAGAGGGGTTGCAACCAAAAAACAGTAAAACAACCCCTAAGAAGATTCTGCGAATCATAAGTTTACAGAGTTTAAATTTCAGACGGTTCTTTTCTGGGGATTTTGTGCCTTGTGAGGAAAGAAACAAAGAGAATCGCAATGAAGCTTAAGCTAAAAGCAGGAATCAAAGCAGGGATCTTTGGATGGAAATAGTTGTTAATATAAGGCCAAAAAGCAGCTAAAGTTCCTCCGATCAGAATTCCGGCCCATGCGCCATATTTATTAATCTTTGTAGAATATAAAGAAAGGAGTAAGAGAGGACCGAAAGAAGATCCAAGTCCTGACCAGGCATAGAGAACTAATGAATAGATTGAACTAAAATTGCCAAAGGCAATGACAAAAGCAATCAGAGCTACGAACACTACGCCGGCTCTAGAGACGATAAGAAGTTCTTTTGATCCTGCTGTTTTGCGGATGAGCTTTTTATAAAAGTCTTCTGTGAGGTTTGAAGACAGAACGAGAACCTGGGAACTCATTGCATTGATTGTAGCGGCTAGCACAGCACACAAAATAAAACCCACAAAGAAGGGCGGGAATGTGTTTTTAACCATTTCAATAAATACGTACTCTGGGTTAGGTAGCCCATGTGTGAAATAGGCAATTCCGACTAAGCCAACTAATGTTGCAGAAAAAAGAGCGATAACCATCCAGGACATGCCAATCCATTTCGATTTCGAGATTTCATGCACGTTTTTAATCCCCATGAATTTTGTCACAATGTGAGGTTGTCCAAAATACCCAAGCCCCCATCCTGCCATCATAGAAAAGATCTCCCAAATGGTGTCCTTGGAAAAATCGGGAAACAAGGTGACGGGAAGCTGTTTTTGTTGGATGACCTCGATCATGTGGTTCCATCCGCCGATCTTGGGCAAGATATGGAAGGGGACAAATAAGATTACGCACATCAGAAAGATGCCTTGGAATAGATCGATCCAGGCTAAGGTTAAATAGCCTCCAATGAATACATAGGGGATCACGACGAGGATTCCAAGAGAAATTCCGAGATCATAGGGAATGTTGAACAGTGTTTCCAATAAGATCCCAAGACCTACGAGCGCTGCGGAAATGTAGATTGTATAAAAGACTAGTGACATGATTGCTGTAAATATTCGGATAGTGCCGGATGTATCAGCAAGACGGCTTTCAAAAAACGAGGAAAATGTCAGACTATTATACTGTTCGGTTGCAATGCGGATTTTTGGAGCGACTAATTGCCAATTGAAAAACATGAAAATGATGAGCCCTATGGCTGACCAGCCGCTGATCAAACCCTTAGAGAAAATGACTGCTGGATAACCCATAAACAGCCAACTGCTCATATCGCTTGCATGAGCGGCTAGGGCGGTAAGCCAATAATTTAAAGAGCGGTTGCCGATAATAAAATCTGTCGATGAAAGATGTCTGCGATAGGATAAAAGACCGATCGTAAGTAGGATGGCAAAGTAGATGACTACAGCGGAAAGTTCATATAAAAACATAATTTTTCGATGAGTGTTTTTAATTTTTCTTTACCTTAATCAAGCCATTTTTCCCATTTTTCGCCAATCTTTATTTCTTTGGAGGATTTTTTTGCCTGGGGGCTGTTTTTGCAGTATTTATTCGGGCAATTTATGTACATATTGACCCCCTGAATTAACGGAATTAATTGGCGG